>CALLKA010000199.1 GCA_938008665.1 uncultured Bacteroidota bacterium | reverse complement strand
AAAAAAAAACCGATTTGACAGGCAATACCCCCCTAAAAATTAATGATTTTAATAAGGCATTTAAACTTGCGACCCTTCCTGTCTCTATCACGGATACGAACCTTACTAAATTTACTGACACTGTACAAATAGGCCGCAAAGCATTAGTACAATTTATACCTGACTCCATTGTTGAACAAATTATTGCCACCAAGGATGAAAAAGCAATTTTACACCCAATTTTAAAAATTGAAAAAGAAGAAGAATATTATTTATTGCTAAATGTGGCGCATCCCACAAAACAGGATATTGCCGTGGTTGTTTTTAGTAAAAAAAATAAATATTTAGGTTTTAAAGTTGTTGCAGCATTTGATGAGCAGCAAAAAAATTCAAGACTATATGGCAAAACCTTAACCATCAATAAAGAACCGACATTTTTAGTCGCTGAAAATAAAATGGGAGAAGATAATGCAGCCAGTTATGAAAAAAAGGGATGGGCATATTCCGATAGTATTTTTAAACTCATCTTTTTTGATAGCAATAAAAAACCAAACTCTAGTGTGATCATCAATCCAATAGATACATTGCCAACCATGAATACTTATAGTGGCGACTATGCGAGAGATAGTAAAAATTTCATTTCAATTCGAGATTTAGCTACCCCCAATAAATATCAGTTTTTTTTACATTTTGAAAAACAAAATGGTGACTGTGTGGGTGAACTAAAAGGGCTTTTAAATTTCACAAAAAATAAGGCAACCTACACTGAAAAAGGCGACCCCTGCATCATACATTTCACCATTACAGGGAATGTTATCGCAATTAAAGAAGAAGGCAATTGTGGTAATCACCGCAACATGACCTGCTATTTCAATGACAATTACGACAAAAAAAGGAAGCGGAATAAGAAGAAATAATCCACATTTTTGGTCATTAAAGTCATCTTTTCCACAGTTTAATGTGTAAAATGTACATTTTAACTAAATACCATTATATTGCAGGCCTATTATCAAACCAAGATTTATGAGTTTTAGAAACTATCAGGTGCCATATGAGATAAATGAACAGTTTAAAAAGAAGGCGGCTTATTTTTCTATGGAATTTGCAATACATCAGCCTTTGAAAATTTACAGTGGTGGTTTGGGTTTTCTGGCTGGTTCTCATTTAAGAAGCGCATTTGAACTGAACCAAAATTTAATTGGGGTTGGTATTTTATGGAAGTATGGCTATTATGATCAAGCAAGAAACCAAGACCAAACTTTGCAGGTCACCTTTATGGAAAAAATATATAGTTTCTTGGAAGACACTGGTATTAAATACCAAATTTTGATTCATGACCATCCTGTTTGGGTAAAAGCCTACTATTTAGCACCCAATACTTTTTGTAGCGCACCTTTATTTTTATTGAGTACGGACTTACCTGAAAACGATTATGTATCTCAAACAATCACACACCGTTTATATGACGCCAATGTTGCAACCAAAGTTGCACAATTTATTTTACTTGGTGTAGGTGGTGCAAAATTGATTGATGAATTAAATTTTGAACCTGAAGTATATCATTTAAATGAAGCACATGGTTTTTCATCTGCATTTTATTTATTGAATAAATACAAATCATTAGATGAGGTTAAAAAAAGATTAGTATTTACCACGCATACCCCTGAAGAAGCTGGTAATGAAAAACACGATATTTACTTATGTCATAAAATGGGTTATTTCTGCGGCTTAAGCTTAGATGAAGTAAGAAAATTAACAGGCATTGATGATGATCAATTTAATCATTCTTTGGCCGCTCTAAGGTTTGCCCGAAAGGCCAATGGCGTTTCTGAACTACATGGACATGTGAGCAGGGCCTTATGGGGTAAATATGAAGGTATTTGTCCAATTACGCATGTTACCAATGCACAAAACTGGCGCTATTGGGCGGACAAACAATTATATCGTTTTGCAGAAAATAGTGATGATGCAGGATTTGATGATCGTAAAATGTATTTAAAGAAAAGAGCATTTGAAATTGTAGCAGATCAAACAGGCAAGGTTTTTGACCCCAATGTTTTAACGATTGTTTGGGCTAGAAGATTTGCTGGATACAAACGCGCTGATTTTTTATCTTGGGATATGGATCGATTTGAAAAATTACTATCCAACAAACAATATCCGGTTCAAATTATTTTTGCAGGCAAACCCTACCCTGTTGACTATCCCGCAATTTCACAATTCAATAACCTAGTTCATTTAAGCAAAAACTACAATAATGTTGCTGTATTAATTGGATACGAATTAGGCTTGAGTAAGCGTATGAAGCAAGCATCTGATGTTTGGTTAAACAATCCACGTGTACCAAGAGAAGCATCGGGTACCAGTGGTATGACTGCTGCGATGAATGGTGCCGTGAATTTTTCAACGGATGATGGATGGATACCTGAATTTATAAACCATGGCAATAATGGTTTTGTAGTTCCAAAGGCAGACTACGATAATATGTCCACGCAACAACAAGATGACTATGATTTAGATGAAATGTATAAAATATTAGAAGAACAAATTGTTCCTATGTATTATAATAACAAAGAAACTTGGCGTCAAATTACACAAAACGGAATGAATGATGTTCGCTTCCAATTTGACAGCAATAGAATGGCAGAAGAATATTATGAAAAAATGTATAAAATCTAAATTTACCACTCCCCTAGTTTTTATTTTCACAATTACTTACACTAACCCAGCTAATAAAAATGCCCCTCGAATTATCGGGGGGCATTTTAGTTGAACACAACTTTTATTTAATCAAAATAAAAACTTGTTTACTTAATTAATATTTAAATGGTTTACCATTCACCATCACTTCTTGTGTTTTTTGGTCAAAAGTAACTTTTGCACCTGTTCTACAAGCAGCATTGGCCATGATGGTAGCAATAGAATGTTGGTACCCTGCTTCCACTGGCGCATTAGGTTGTTTTCTTGAACGAATACATTCCATCCAGTTACGCACATGCGCTGATGTCAATGGATCGCTTCCTGTATTTGCTGCAGAAGAAACTTTTATTTCCTTATCTGTTAAACTAAATTCAGGTAATAAATTAGGTTGCATATTCATTGCATCCGCAAACCTTTTACTCAATCCTCCTTTCGGAGAAACTTTATTATTAACTAAGTTTAATTCACCGCCGTTTGAATAATACATTTCTGAAGCATTGTCATCCCCATTATGCATACGTGACATAAACACCACTTGGAATCCTTTGCTCATGTCATCTAAAGGCCCGTAATCAAATACAGCTGTTGTAGTATCCCAATTACGGCGACCGTCTTTCCATGCATAAATGCCCCCATTCGCTGTTACACTTCGAGGATGTGGTAATTCACTGAACCAGTTAACCGTATCAATTTGATGACTCATCCATTGACCTGGCATCCCAGACGAATAAGGCCAAAATAAACGATATTCTAAGTATTTTCTAGGATCAAAATTCTCATAAGGGCGATTTAATAAAAATCTTTTCCAATCTAAATCTTCCTCTTTACACTTTGCCACTAGATCTGGTCTTCTCCAACGACCTGGTTGATTTACATTCCAAGTTAATTCAACCATCGTGATGGGTCCGAATTTTCCTTGTTGAATAAAATCAGCGGCAGCTTTATAATTTGAACCACTACGACGCTGAGAACCAATTTGAACAATACGGTCAGAAGCTTTGATTACTTTAAATGCATTTCGGTTGTCTTCCATCGTTTCCGCAAATGGTTTTTCACAATACACATCCATTCCTGCTTTAACTGCTTCAGTTGCATGTATTGCGTGCTGAAAATCGGCAGTGCTGATAAATACACCGTCAATATCCTTGCCCGCATATAACTCATCATTGTTGCGCGCTGCGCGTACGCCATGACCAAATGTTTTTTCTAAAAAGGCAGACCCTTCTTCTCTTCTTACTTTCCAAAGATCAGAAACTGCAACAATATCAAAATTTAATTCCTTGTAATGATTTAAGAAACTTGGTAAATGGGCTTGTCTGAAACGATCAGAATAACCTACCACCCCTAATCTTACGCGATCATTGGCGCCTATGATATTTGCATAACTTTTAGCACTAAAGCCTAAAGTAGTCGCATAGGTAGCTGCAGCAGCCTTAGCCGTTTGCTTGATAAAATTTCGTCGATTGTTTTCCATAATTATGAATTTATTAGTTTTATTATTATTTATGTTTATTTTTTGTATTAATTAGCTAGCATTGGATTATTTGCATTTTCAATTTAATTATAAAATTTAGTATTTTAAAGATATATTTTTTGTGTGGTTAAATAAATTGTTGAACAATATAATAAAGAATAGAAGGACATAATAAACAACCCATCCCAGTACTAAAGGTTGCAGTTAATGCACCATATGGAACCAATTTCATATCGGTAGCAGCCAACCCCGCTGAAACCCCACTAGTCGTAGACAACATACCGCCATAAATCATCGCAGTGTGTGGATTATTTAATTGGATTTTATTTGCTATGATAGGTGTTGCAATGGTTACAAAAACCGATTTAATTACGCCAATGGCAATACTTATTGCAATCACTTCAGAGGTGGCTCCCACTGCTGCACCAGTGACTGGCCCCACTATAAAAGTACAGGCCCCAGCACCAATAGTAGTTAATGATTTTGCATCTGTGAATCCCATAAAATAGGCAATAACACCCCCTACAAAAAATGCAATAACAATCCCTAAAACAATACTAATAACCCCTGCTAATCCTGCTTTTTTAATTTCGGAAAAACTAGCACCCATTGCAGTAGATACAATCGAAAAGTCGCGTAACATAGAACCTCCTAATAAGGCCATTCCGGAAAATGCAGGTATAGAAGCTATCCCTTTTTCCCCTTTTCCAAAATAAGCAATGACTAAACCAAAACTAATGGCAATGGCTGCAGCTGGTATTTTATTTTTAGTAACTTTTTTACCAAATAAAAAAGAAATGTACATAATCCCCCCTACGACAAGGAAAGCAAAGATCAGTCCATTTTTATCTAAAATATTTACAAGGTTTTGCATGTTTAATTATTTATTCGATTAATCTTAGCAATGAAAGGAATAAGTAAAAAACAAACCGAGGTCGCTGTAATTGCTACAATTAAAGCAACCCAACCTCCTGTTAAAGCAGCCTTTACATTTTGAGTAGCAGACATCGCAACAATTACAGGAATATACATACTACTCCAAAATAATATACCCTGTTCAGTTTCAGGTACTAATAATTTTTTTTTATTTAAATAATCATTCAATAAAATCAATAATATCATTGCAAATCCAACACCGCCTAAATTTCCGCTCATCTCAAAAATACGACCAAACCAATCCCCAATGAATTGACCCACTAAGTAACATGCTGCTAAAATAGCGACTCCATATATTTTCATGTTTAATGCGTTTATTTTTTATTAATTATTTGCTTTACTTCTGATTTAATTGCATTTCCCCATTCTTTATATCCTTGCTCATTATAATGCAGCTTATCGTCCTTATATAAACTTGTAATGGGCAATCCATCTGCACCTAAAAAATGATTCTGAAAACTAATCGTATATAAATTAGCTTGTGTATTACAATAGTCATCAATCAATGAATTCGCCTGTTGTACTTTATCCCAAACCTTCCAGCGTTTTTCACTGGGTGAAATTTTGAGCCAAGTAATTGGAATCAGCGCTTGTTTAACACGAATTTCTTGCACAATAAATTTAAATAACTCGAGTACTTGTTCAGGATCCTTATCACTATTGGCATCAACAATATCATTTCCTACATAAAAAAAGATACCTTTGGGATGATGCGATGCTACAATCCGATCAATATAGTAAGCTACATCTCTTAAATTACAGCCACCAAAACCACGATGAATGATATCATTGTACGAAATATCATTGCGAATATTTTGCCACATTCGTATATAGGAACTCCCAAAAAACAAAAGAGCAGAATCCGAATGTTTCTCTACCTTATTTAAACTATCAAATCGGGCAAAACTTGTATCATATTTCCATGGTACATTACTTATGTTATTTACATTGTCCCCCTTTCGTTTTAATTGGGTAAAGAGCCAATGTTCCATAGAATATAATAATGTATCCTGTCGCAACTTACTATCTGACACATTTCCTTGACCTGGAATATTATTTAATGTATGACCTGCATTATAAAATGGTCGCCATGCAGTCGGGATCCCCAAACGCAAACAATGCTGATAAAGGATAACAGGTCCGTATTTGAAACTATGGTAATCATAGGAACTGTCATAAGGCACGGTTAAATCCGAAAGGCCCGCAGAATTATATAAGGGGGCATCCCCTTTTTTTATCCATTTATAATCAATCATGGATCCCCATAAATTAAAAACACCTTGTACTTTTGATGAATACCCTTCACTACCCCCATTGCCTTCCAAATTTCCCCATTTTGATTGATCAATATCCGAAGGAATTTCGGCCTGATCCATATACGCCACAGATAATGCAGTCATTGCACCTGCTGAACTTCCTGATAAAAATATTTGATTTTCATCTATCCCATATTTTGATGCATTTTTTCTGAAAAATCGAATTGCCGCACGT
>CALLKA010000198.1 GCA_938008665.1 uncultured Bacteroidota bacterium | reverse complement strand
CATTACATATGATACTATCTCCTGGTAAAATTTCAGCAGTTGGAATATCTCGCACATTTATGGAAAAAATATTTTGATAAGGATAAATACAATTTTTCCGATCTATTACTTTCATAGAAACTTGCGCACCCCCATTTAACAAACCTTTTATAGCATTACCAAAGATGCTAGCATTTGAATTATCGGAAGTATACAAATATGAAAAATCTCCAATGCCGCCAAGCGTAGATGTATTTAAAGTAAGTGTATCAAATAAACACAAATAATCCTTAGTGGTTTGTATGATGGGCATTTCAGGTGGTGGAATTATATTTATATTTTTAGTTGTGCCAATAAAGCAACTGCCTCCTGAATATGCTGTAAGCGTTATTTGATAATCTAATTTTAAATTATTGGGCGATGAAATATTTGCATAATAATGTTGGTATACTTTAGTCGCGTTTGGATCAATACTTGGATCATTGACAACTGAATCAGGTGATCCATCGCCCCATTTAATAATTAGTTTTCCAATGCTTCCAAAATCAACCCAAGATGAATCAATAATTTTTACGGATTGATTACTGCAAAGTGTATCCGCATTTACAATTTTAAATTGTGATTTAGGTACGGCGCCATTGACCCTAAAATCAGAGGTGTCCGTTGCTATACAACCTGTTGTTTTGTGCGTTACCCTTAATGACACTTTATAATCACCCCAATCATTGTATTGCACAATAGGATTTTGTTGGGTAAATGCTGCTGGCAAAATATTAGGCAATTTTTTTCCAACAGGAGGTGCAACATTAAAATTCCATAAATAATCAAATGAATTTGTATTATTATCTGCTAAAAAACTAGTATCCTTGAATTGGGCAAATTTATCATCCAAACAAACTTCAGGTAATTCAAAACCTACGGTTGGATTGGGATGCACATATATTGATTTTGTCAGCGAATCGCTACAACCTAATTTGGTTTGTACAGCTAACTTTACATTATAGGTACCCCATAAATTAAATTGTTCATTCAATGGTGTTTTAGATAATTCATTCCTTGTTTTTCCATTACCAAAATCCCAATACCAATGGGCCACAGTATCTAAATCTCCCTTTGATTGATCCGTAAATAATATATCTCGTTGCGCACACCTGATTGTTGCAAAATCGAAATTAACCACGGGTAATTTATTTACGATAATGGTATCTTTTTCATTACTCGTGTTTACACTTACCACACAGGAATTGGAGTCCTTAATATTAACAACACTATAAACTGTCTTAACAGCAGGTGTTACTATAAAAAAATTGGGGGATTGCCCAATATTAGTAATGATTGAGTTTACAGTGCCATTACTATATTCAAGTGTCCACGGCGCTTTCCCATCCAATGAGTAATGTATATCTCTAGCACTTCCTAGGCAAACTGTATCAATCGATTTTAAGAAATGAATGGTGGGTTTTGGATGCACTACCACTCGAACACTATCCGTTGAAATTCCACATCCATTAATATTTGCAACTACAATATACATTCCTGAATCCCTCATCGTGGCATTCGAAATTGTGGGATTTGAAATTGTTGAAGAAAAATTATTTGGTCCTGTCCATTTATAATTTACGTTAAGTAATTCCGTAGCAGCTAATTTAATGTCAGATCCAAAACAGGCGGTGGAAGTAATTACAGGTGCTAAGGTTACCTGTGCATAGTTGGAGAAATAACCCAAGCGAGAGCCCCCATTACTTGAATTTAAAAACCCTAGATGAAATAATCCTGAGCTATTGGTGATGGAAGTAGCATCATTTATATTAATCAATGCATTCAGAATAGGATTACTCGTTAAATTAATTCTAGCGTAACGCCAAACATCTGCGGATCCCGGAACTACAGTAAACATAGAAGCTGTAATAAGTGTAGCATCTCCTTTAATTGCAAAATTTCCAATATCTTCTTTTTTACATAAAATATTTAAATACAACGCGCCAGTAGAGGGGCGAACAAATGAAACGCTTTGAGAACCTGTACATTCAATACCTGGCAAAGAAGTTGCAGTTGCTTCAGTACCAGTTCCTGTTAATTGAAAAACATATACATTTTTATCTGTAGTGATATAAGCAGAGTAATCTGACAATTGATATTCGAAACTTTCTCCGCGATTATATTTACGAATCAGTGGATTCCCGTTAATTATAATTTCGGTATTATCTTCTGTAGGCCATATATAGCATAAATCTGAAGCGATAAATCCTGGGGCGGAAAGTTCCCCTCTTACTGCAATAAATTTTTTACCTGTGTTATTACTTGGTACAATTTGATCACCAATCAAATCCCAACCACCAATTACAATGGAATCGTCATAAACAGTTACACATATGGGTTTATCCGAAGTGACCCTTGATCCACCGATATGCAATGTGGCAAAATTACTTGCAGCATTTACTGCATAGGTTTGTCCCTTATTTAACTTAACAGTAATATTAGTATTTCCTTTTTCATCGGGGTGTGTTAATTCAATATTAATAGTGGTATTATCCTCGGTGGCTACTATAGCAAAGCCGTTATTCGCAGGAAATGCGGCATAAGTTTGATTATTAAACCTAGTTTGCGCGGGAATAATAAAATCAAGTCCTTTTGAAACATTCCCTTTCAATGGAAAAATTTCAGGATTATTAGCGGAGGCTAATTCATAATAAGCCGATATGGAAGCAGTAGCAGTAATTCGTATTCCATAATTTAATTCAGTATTGCCTGGCTTATTTTCAACAATTTCTTTGTAGGATGTAAACGGCAAGCTATACGTTGCATTCGCAACTAGATTAATTGTAATGGGCGTAAAACTAGGATTTGCTGGTTGATCGATAGTAATAATCGCATCTTTTGAGTATGTAGTAAATCGAAGAAAGATAGGATTATCACTATGTTGTGAGGTTACCTCTGGTGCTGCAAACCAAAATTCACGATCCGATTGTGCTTGTACTTCACTAAATAAAACAATTCCAATGAATGCAAGCATTAAACGCTTAAAAAATGGCACTAATAATCGTGAAATGGGCATTTGTAAATTTACTAAATAAAATTAGCAGATAACCATTATTAATTTTACTTTTAATCAATAAATTACTCCTTATTTAAACTTCTATGAACACAGCAAATTCACATTTTGTACATCATGTACTATTTTATTTGAAAAACCCCAATTCCGTTGAAGATAAAGCGCAATTAATGGAAGGTTTACAATCTTTATCAAAAGTGCCTTGTATTGTTTTTTCAAATATTGGATCTCCTGCAAACACAACACGCGATGTCATTGAAAAGGACTATAGTATTTCCTGGCTATGTCTTTTTGAATCCGCAGAAAAAGAAGAAGAATATCAAGTTCACCCACTGCATGATGCTTTCAAGGAAACTTGTCATCACTTATGGCAAAAAGTAGTGATTTATGATGCATTAAGTTGCTAATTATATTTGTCGATCCGCTTTAGCGTAAGATTAAAATTTGCTCTGTATGAACCCATCATTCAACACTTTCAAGAATATCATTAGCAAACCTATTAAGTTTCGGTTCTTTTTATTTACAAAACTACCCGCCGCTTTTTTTGCTGGTTTGCGGATTCATCATTTTGATGCCAACACCTGTGTAGTGCGTATTCGCTATTCCTGGTTCAGTATGAACCCATTTAAATCCATCTACTTCGCAGTGGAAGCCATGGCTGCCGAAATGTGCAGTGGGATGTTGGCATTTGGACAAGTGTATCAACGAATACCCAAGGTGAGTATGCTGGTCGTGAAAATGGAGGTCACTTTCGTAAAAAAAGCAACGGGCGTCATTTTATTTACTTGTGAAGATGGGCAAATGATTCAAAATGCAATCAATGAAGCGATAGCAACAAAGGAAGGCAGAACAATAGTGTGTAAATCAGTAGGTAAAAACAGCGCAAATGAAGTTGTTGCTGAATTTAATATTACCTGGAGTTTTAAATCCAAATAGCTTACTCAATCTATTACTGTCCAATAACAAACAGACCCGCTCCTTTGGAGCGGGTCTGTTTAATTAAATCGTTCACTATACTAATTTTTTATTCCCAGTAGGTATTAAAAGGTTTTACTTCCATTGGGTTGATAAGCATATCTAAACGTGTAATAGCGTTGTTTGGATAATTTGTCACTATCTGATGCAGTGATTGGCAAGGTTACACCACCTTTGTAGTAATTAATTATTTCCACCTTGGCAAATTTTCCAGATGCCGTTCTGATCACTAATACCCTACCTGCCAATGGTGTAATTAAACTTGTTAATTGATCATACACATACCACCCTTTTCCACTACCAAATGTAACCGCAAATGAAGCAGGTGCATTATCAGTTTTAAAAACTGAATCACTTGGAATGCTTTTTAAATCATCAAATAATCCAACGTAAACAAAAGCACCGCCTAAACCCTTGCCACTGGTTCCTCCGTTGGTCAAAATTTTATTTGAAGCAAACGCAAGATCCCATTGAGTGCTTGCACTATCAGTATTAGGTACAATTGCATTTCGTTCTAGGCTAAAAAAGGTATACTTACCAGCACTGAAGGGCATACCAGTTGTTGTATTAATACCTAAAACTGTATCTGCAGGTAAGTTATTTACAGTTATTGCTGTTACGGATAATGCAACAGTTGTTTCGTCTTTGGTACAAGAAAATAAGATGTTACTTAAAGTAAGTAATAATAAAAAGGGTTTTAAAATTTGTCTCATAATTTATATTTATTTTGATTTTTGTATTTTAAGTGTTGCGAAAAATGTTCTTCCTGGTAAATTAGGTAGGTTAAGGGCATCTATATAATTCAACATATTATCGCAGCCAAATTGGAAACCAAGGCCGTTCATGTAATCCTTACCAATAGATAAGTGTAAAGCAATATATCCTTCAGCAAAACTATCACCGTCGTCAAATACTTCATTTCCATTGGTATTATTAACGGCCCATTTGCTTCGATATAGCGCTCTGATATTGCCAAATAATCCATTTTGATTACTGTAATTAAATTTCAGCTGTGCTTTATGCTTACTATTATTTGGAAGTCCCACATACTCACTCACATTTAATTTTCGACTTAACCCATTTGCATCTCTGGTATAAACGGTACCATTTTTGATTTGAGCTAATTGATCCTTATCCCCTGTCTCTAAATATTGATAAGCAGCGCTTATTGAAAATTGTTTAGTCAACTGATGTTTTGCTTCAAACTCAAAACCTGTTGTAAAAGCTCGGCCAATATTTAAGTAGCTATATATTTGAGCGCCTGTAATGTAGGCGCCTACTTGTTGTACTTCGATTAAGTTTCGAATATCATTTCTAAATAATTGAAAACTAAAATTGTTTTTTGCATTAGGTTCAAATTCCCATGTTACATGTGTGCCAGTAGCATATTCTGGTTGCAGGGATTTTAATTGATAAAAATTATTATACAAAGTGCCTATTTGACCAAGTGAATTTAATTGCCCAATCACTTTTTGTGCTTGCGCTGTTCCAAATACGCTATACGAACCTGCTGCTGCATTTGTAAAATTTAAATATAACTGTCTAAAGTCAGGTGCTTTAAATCCCTGCCCTACACTTAATCTAATTCTATTTTTCTTATTTATTTTATACAACATGGAAGCCTTCGGACTCCATGCAGAAGCATATGTTTGATTTTGATCAAAACGAATCCCTCCAATCAAAATTAATTTAGAATTAGGTATCCATTCCCACTGGCTAAACGCATATTGATTTGTATTGGTCTTTCTTATTTTTTCACTATCATATCGACTACTTTTCACACCTTCCATGACCGCACCTCCTCCAACTATCGCAGTAAGTTTTTTGTTTACTACCCAGTCAGTTTGATTTTCAAGCCTGTTAAATACATGGTCTAGTATATCAGTATAAGGCGCGCCAGAAATGGTTAATAAATTTTGAGTTGCATTGTATTGCGTAATATAGGACCTGAAACTTGTTTTTAAGGAATTTGAGAATCGATGATTTAATGAACTTGCTATATTATAATCTGTATTTTTTTCCTCCCCATTAGAATTAATCGTCAAACCACCATTCGTTACAGATAATTCATTTTTAATTTGTTCATTTGTAAATCTAAGCCCAACTAGTAAATTGGTATTGTTGGTTAAATTATATTTGAATTGTTGATTCGTAGCTATCCTTTTTATGGGAGTTGTAACCCTTGAAGCCGAACTTGGCCGTATGCTATAACCATCTGTGCTATAATAATTGTAATAGCCTTGATAAAAAATAAATTTAGAAGCTAGCGTATTATTCAGCCCCGCATCAATTGTATTATAGGTGCCGTACCTAAGTGAGGATTGCAAAGGTGTTTTAGTCGTTGCATCGGTAATGATATTAATTACACCTGCCATAGCCTCACTTCCATATAAACTGGAGGATGGCCCTTTAACGATTTCAATTTTTTTAATATTGCCGAGTGCAATTCTATTTAAATCCAATACGCCAGCTGTCCTCCCCACCAAAGGTTCTCCATTAATCAAGATAATAGTATAGTCGGGATTTAGCCCTTGCAATTGCACACCTGCGCCAAAACCGCTAGTCATCGATAATCCTGGTTGCTCTTTTAAAATATCAGTTAATCGTAAAGCGCCAATTTGTTGAATTGATTGTGCATTAATTATTGTAACAGGTACTGTAACATTACTCAGTTTTCGCTCTGACCTTGTTGCAGTCACCACCACACTATCGCCTTGTGTTTGTATCGTATCTTTTACAAATGTAACTTGACTAAAAAGGCAAATTGGAGCAAAAACCAAAAAATATAATAATCTTAACTTCATCAGAACGCAAAGTTCTGATTTAGAAAAAGATTAATTTTGAAATCAATTGAAAAAGTAAATATAGCATTACTAAAAATGACAGTGCTATGACATAACCAAGGATAAAATTTAAATTGATGACCTATGTCATACTTTAATTTGTCTTGCTTTTATTGATAATTTTCTGAATTTCCTTTATCTCTGAAGCCAAAATAAAATATTCCAAGAATCGTTTATCATCTTCCTTTCTAACACTAACAATCAATGGATTCAGGCCATTAGTAATAATTTGATATTTATCATTAATTCCATTAATCACATCACTTCTTACCTTTTTTTGTAATCCCACATTTTTATCTTTGATACCTAATACATGATTTATTTGATGTATTTCAATTTTTTCATTAGCTAATGAAGCTTGTAAAAGCATATCTATTAAAGAAATTTCTGTTCCCACAAATGCTTGGCCTACTGATTTTGCTTTTAAATGCTTAAGCTGAGATAATACAATTCTTTGTTGAATTTTTTGTTTAAAATAGCGTGTGATGAAAAACACTATTAAAATAAATAGTAATATAAAAGCAACATATTTATCACTACCCGTATTTCTTCGCCAAATGGGAAATTTTAAAGCCTCAAAATTAGAAATATTAAAGGGAACAGTTTCAAATTGTCCTGACAAGGGATAATATAAATAAATCTGCCCCTTATATGCAAAAGAATTCTTCAATCCAATTCTTCGTATAAAAAACTGATTATTATCCGATTTAATTGATTTGTAAATTTTATTGTTGATAAAATCAAAATAGTATAACTCATCATTAATAATATGAATAAAGCCATTATTCACTGACAAAAAACCACTTGGATTATCATCCTCGATTAATAATTTTTTTGAACTTGGATCTAACATCCCCAATTTGATCCAGCTTTTTTGCTTCATGTCTAAATAATAACTTACCCATTGATTTTCTATTTGGTTTTCAGGTATTGATTTTAATCCGGCATTCAAAATATCTTGGAATGGTACAAATAGTTTTTCTTCTTTGTGTGCGTACCATCGATACCCATTGGAGAAAATTTCTTCATTCATGGGGAGGATATCCCATTGCTTGTCAATCACATTAAATTGTCGGAGATGGCCATTTGTTTTCCAAAATCCATAACCAGCATAACTGTACAAGTTGCCCTGTTGTAAAAAATTAAAACAGCCAATATTATAATTGATATTAATGGTTCTATCAATTCGTCTAAATTCCAACAAACTATCCTTTTGGCTAAATAGCTTGTAAACGAAGCCAGTTTGCTGAATATTGATATAAAGGCTTTTTTCATCCTTTATAATCTCCTGTCCATTTGGGGCATAAATACTACCCTGCACTGGAATAATGTAATTTTCGGAGGTTAGATTTATATTAGCATATAGGTCCTGAAAGGATATAATTTTTTGTAAAAAATTGGTGTTTTTAACGAAATAAACGGTGTCTAATTCAAAGTTTTGAGCATTTACATGGCTAAATTCTAAAATAATCAGAAAAACAACTAAAAATATTTTTTTTACACAACTCATTGAATATCAATTTAAAAATAGGAAAATAACGTATAGTAAATATATAAATACAATTCAAAAATAAGAAATAACCTATAAAGAAACTCAATTGGTAACATAATATCCAACTTAGATTATTGAGATCAATGATATTCGCAATAGCTTTTGGGGGAAAGCTATGGATTTTGTAAAGGGAGCCGGGAAACCAGCTCCCTTTTTTATTTTATTTGCCCCCGATACAACCCTTTTAGAGCCACTTTGTCTTCAAAACATACAATTAAACTATACTTAACCTCAATAGGTTATTTTCTTGCTTAAAATTTTGCAACTATCTGATTTTCAGTTGAATAGTTATTCTTAACAATTTGGTAATATTGGGAATAGGGTAATCATACCCCAATCAAGGAAATTTGCGTGGCTTCTTAAATTTAACAATAAAACCTATTTTATGGATTTGAATTCTATTTTTAAAATTTTCCTTCCAAAGGACCGTGTGTTTTTTCAATTATTTGAAGATGTAGCAGAGCATGTTTATGAAATGGGCGCTAAGTTAAAGGAAATGGTGACTGAACCAGATGCGGATAAAAGAGCAAACATTTTAGCGCAAATTGAAAACTTGGAACATATCAATGACGATTTAACACATAATATATTTACAGAACTAGGACGCAATTTTATTACACCCTTCGATAGAGAGGATATCCATTATTTAGCTACTTCACTAGATGACATTGCTGATTATATATATGCATCTGCTAAAAAAATTAATTTTTATAAGGTAAACCCAAATGATACTGGTATTCATAAATTAGCAGAATTAGTTTTACAAGGAACCATTGAAACTAAAAAGGTAGTGTTAGGTTTACGTAATATGAAGAATATTAAGGAGATGACAGAGGCAATGATCAAAGTAAATAGTATCGAGAATCAAGCAGATGATGTATTTGATATGAGTATCGAAAAACTATTTGAACAAGAAAATGACTTCAAAGAGGTCATTAAGAAAAGAGAGATTTATCAAGTACTTGAAATTGCTACTGATAAAATTGAAGACGTTTCAAATGTGATCGAATCCATTATTATCAAGTACGCTTAATTTAATTCAAGATGACTCTATTAATTGTAATTATTGCGTTAGCATTAATTTTTGATTATATCAATGGCTTTCATGATGCTGCCAACTCCATTGCAACGGTGGTTTCAACAAAAGTATTAACGCCATTTCAGGCAGTTTTATGGGCAGCACTATTTAACACTGTTGCCTTTTGGATTTTTAAAGATCATGCTGTAGCTAATTCAATTAGCAAAACTGTTTACAAGGATTTCATCACATTGCCTGTAATATTTTCAGGTTTACTCGCTGCTATTTTTTGGAACTTACTTACTTGGTGGTATGGTATCCCTTCCTCTTCCTCACATACATTAATTGGAGGCTTTGCTGGTGCGGCTATTGCGCATGCACTTATGATTAAAGGGATAGATTATTCTTGGGCTAAAATTGTAGATGCTGATACTATTTTAAAAACAATATTGTTTATATTCTTAGCACCCATCATTGGAATTATTATTTCCGTTTTTATTACAGTGGTCACCATTATGCGTAATGTATGGATACGTTTATGTATCATTTCGGTGGTTACATTAGCAACTGTTTTGATGTTTGATCATTTTGAAGCGTCTAAAATGAACGAAAATGTTCAAAAGTTTTACGGCATTGATAAGTATAAAAAAGAAGTTTCCAATATTAAAGTAGAGCTTAAGGCCAACAAATCAGACACAACACTTTTAGCTAACTTAGCAATCAATGAGGAGAAGTTATCTAAGGCCTCGGCGTTTTACGAGCAAATAAAACCTGCAGTAGATAATTTTGATGTTTTGGGTGCTGATTCCATTGCCGCAATGGCAAGTACGAATGGTTGGCTTAAAACTGTCGCGATTAGTCGATTAAAAGATGAAGTTAGAAATGCAAATGACTTTTTGGTTTTGGAAGCTAAGGCGCCAGAAAATAAAGACGCAAAAGCTGAATATGCTATTGCTAAAACAACTACAGAAGGTTATAAAGCTCCTTTAAAATTATATCTGGAAGGTGCCATTGATTTAGATTCAACACTTATTTTAGTAAATAGTATTTATCCAATTCAATCAAAGAATATAGTTAAGGTTAAAGCGAAAATTACCAAATTCAATATTGAAAAATCTTTTTCAAACGAAATTGATAAAGCAGACAATTCCATGATTGTTTATGGAATCATTGGATCATCTATATTATTTATGTTGGTTTACATCTATGTTGAAAAAATAAAAACACCAACAGCGCGTAGTGTTGCATACATGTTTAAAAAATTACAGTTATTTAGTTCTGCTGCATTCAGTATTGGTCATGGCGGTAACGATGCGCAAAAAGTAATGGGTATCATTGGAGCCGCTTTAATAGCTAGTGGAAGTATTCAAGATTTTGGCCAACTACCTAATTGGGTGCCGATTTCTTGTTATTTAGCTATTGGGTTGGGCACCATGAGTGGTGGCTGGAAGATAATTAAAACAATGGGGTCTCGCATTACTAAAGTAACCCCTTTAGAAGGCGTTGCTGCTGAAACCGCTGGTGCATTTACTTTATTTTTTACTGGACAAATGGGTATACCTGTTTCAACAACACATACCATCACCGGATCTATCATCGGTGTAGGCGCTACTAAAAGATTAAGCGCTGTAAGATGGGGTGTAACTACCAACTTATTATGGGCTTGGGTATTAACTATTCCGGTTAGTGGTGTATTAGCTGCAATTACTTATTTCATCGTTAGTTATTTTACTAAATAAGAAATTACCATAATATTTGAGCCCTTCACGTCAAATATTATGGTAATTCTCCTTCCCTAAATATATTTTAAGGCCTAAATTTGTGCATGCAAATTAAACTGTGCCTTTTCATTTTTTTGTTTCTCGTTTTTCATTACAATACCTATTCTCAAGATTCGAGTTACAACAATTTGTCGCCAGTAATTGTAACGGCTAATAAATTAAAAGAAAAGCGTTCTCAAGCACCCATTGCGATTTCTGTTTTATCATCAAAGCTAATTGAGGAAACCAAGGCCCAAAGAATTGATGCCCTTTTAAACAAAGTGAGTGGGGTGTATATGCCAACGATTGGTGGGGAGCAACATATGATGTCCATCCGACAACCTATTTCATTAAAGGGGTTGTATTTATTTTTAGAAGATGGGATGCCAATCAGAACCAGTGGTTTATTTAGTAATAATGCGCTGATTGAAATAAATACCGCTAATATTTATTCTATTGAAGTGATCAAGGGGCCAGCTAGTGCCTTATATGGTGCGGAAGCCATTGGCGGTGTGGTGAATTTTTTATCCCAACCAGTACCAATAAAAAAAACACTTAATTTAACTTCACAAATTAACAATACCGGTTTTACAAAAATGGATATTGCGGGTGGCATACCCACAAAAAAAGGAGGTTGGGCGATAAACGGCTCCTTTACGAATCAAAAAAATGGCACTACTGAATTCAGTGATTTTAATAAAAAAGCATTTTCAATAAAAAAAGAATTTGTCATCAATAAAAAGTTAAAGGGATATCAAACCCTTAATTATATTGATTATTACACACAAATGACCGGATCATTAGACAGCATTAAATTTTCGCAAAAAAATTTTAGCTCGCAGCAAACTTTCACATTCCGAAAAATTAATGCTTTACGATTAAGACAAAATTTACAATACGATTGGAATTCAAACGTAAGTACTACCCTTAATTTGATGTATCGCAATAATACCATGGACCAAAACCCCTCTTATTCTATTGGATCCACTAGCAACCCTACAAAATTCAAAGGTCAAATTAATAGTAATCAATTTGACGCCTATGTGTTAGATATCCAACACTCCTGGAACTTACAATCGCTAAATAGCAAGTTATTCATTGGGGGTTACTGGGATTTTACCCCGCAAAATTTAGTCGCAAACTATATAGATATTTTTAAAGACACTACAATTGGTAAATACACTAAATATAATTACCCAACGAAGGATTCCTTAATTACCTCCTACGAAACTGAATTGAATAACAAAGCCATTTATGCAAATTATATTTTTGATATCAATAAATATATTCGTTTGAATGCATCTATTCGTTACGATGATTTTACTTACGAATTTAACAATCAACTACCCACAGGAACCCCCTCTGCAAATAATCATTTTACCAATTGGACGCCAAAGCTAGGAATCAATTATAATATGAAGCAACATGGCGTATATGTTAACTACAGCGAAGGGTTTGTGCCACCTCAGATTACAGAAATATACAATGCCATCCGAGTTCCTTTTTTATTGCCTCAAAAATTTAAAAATTTTGAAATAGGCAGCTGGTATCAAAGCAAAAAAATTTACGGTGAAGTTTCCCTCTATCAGCTCAATGGCACCAATGAAATTATTTCTGTGCGACAAACAGACGGCGTTAATCTAAATCAAAATTCTGGCGCAACAAAGCATATTGGTATTGAATATCAACTGAGGTATCAATTAAATGCACAATGGGAATTACTCATTAATGGTACTAACACAAAGCATACTTATATTAATACCTTAATTAAAGGAACAGATGTAAGTGGTAATGAAATGAATGCAGCGCCGCGTAATTTTACAAATGTTACCGCAACTTGGAAGCCTAATGCAAAATGGAGGATCTCCATTGAGGAATTACATCAATCTAAATATTTTATGGACGAAACAAATACCACAACCTATGGTGGTTTTGATGTTTTAAATATGCGCTTTGGCTATACTTTAAAAAGGACTGAACTATGGTTAAATGTATTAAATCTTACGAATGCCTATTATTCAACAATGGCAACCAAAAACTTTAGTGTGAAAGGCACAAGCGCGTATTCCTATTATTTAGGTGATGCAAGATCTATTACCATTGGATGGAGATGGCATATAATAAAATAAGAAGCCGTTGGGCTTCTTATTTATATTTTTTAGTAGGCAGCTGATTGCAACCAGTCTAACTTAATTCATCTAATTACCTCCTCCTACGCTAATCCTCATTCCACCCATGCCACCACCTCTTTGCATATCCTTCATGATAGTTTGCATTTCTGTTTGAAATTGTGCGCGGTTTAATTTTTTTCCTTTAGTAGGTTGCTTTAGCTCCTTAGCGGAAAATTTAGGAATATAGTTAATTGCTGATATTACATTACCTCCATTGTCACTATCCACTTCCAAAATTGCACCCGGTAACCCACTATAAGTATCAGGCCCAATGGATAAAGGAATCGCTTCTGTATACCAAACCACCAATTGAATTTCATTGGGTTTTTTTTCTGCTTGTTTAGTCGTATCTCTTCCGCCACCGCCACCACGACGATCTCCACCACCAAAACGCATGGTAAATGCCATTGGAGCAACTGAGGTAGTGGCTTTCTTACATACATAATTAGCAATCGTTTTAGTTTCATCAGATAATTTCCAGCTATTTGGCTTTAGGGTATCGATGATTAAATATTCATTTTCAAATATAGAACGCGCTTCATATTGCATTTGAGAGGCTATATCAGTATATGTATTTGTTTCAGGCATTCTGAACATAAAACTCATACCTCTTGAACCACCACTGCCGGGTGCACCACTATTCGCAAAAGGATCAGGTGCATCTTCATTAGGTAGGGTTTTAAAAACAGTTGCTTGCTCATTAAATATAAGTTCAAATTTTTCAGATCTAAATTCGGGAATATTACGTCTCATTTCAGGATCGGTAATCATCCGATGCATATTAATTTTTCTTTCGAAAATTAACTTGCCTTCTTTTACTTGAGCCATTGTTTGTGATAACGATAATACAACCATCGTTACCAATAAAATCATTTTACGCATATGTTGTTTTTAATGTGTTTATAAAGATAATTAATTTTACATTCTAATTGTCATTCCTCCTGCTCTACCACCATTACCCCCTAAACCAGACTTTTGTAAACTATAAATAAAGCTTACCATAAAGTATTGGTTAATAACATTATAATACTGATCCACGATTTGGTTTTGAGATACATTACGGCTAATGCCCGCATTTTTATTCAAGATATCAAATGCACTTATTTTTAATTCAGCGCGCTTGTTCTTCATGAAAAATTTAGAAAAATTTGCATTCCATATAGGGATTGCTGTATTAAAACCTTCCGCACGACCTGAGTTAATCGTATAATTCAAGGACTGATTTATTAAAAAATCAAAAGGTAAATAATTATTCATTTCAGCACCAAATACTTTGGTCAAGAAATTCGTATTTAATGCTGAATTAATTTTATTGTTGGTTTGACTATAGGAGTAACGTGCAGATAAATCTATATCAATTTTTTCATCAATTTGAAAACTATACCTAAAGGAGGGGCCAAATGATTTTGTAACAATCGTATTTAATAAGCCATTCGTATAAGAAATATTATTATTCAATCCTGTATTCAATCCAAAATTAAATCTTGAGTATAGCTTCTTCATTCCAAAGCCATAATTCAATGAACCAAAAACACGATAAGCCCCGTTAACGTTGACTGGTTTAGAAAGTATCACTCTTGATGGCAAAATACTATCGTAGTTAATGATAGAATTATTGGTAGTTGATGCATTTACAAGTGCAAAGAAATTCTTTTGAGAAATTACTTTCGACGAGAAGAATCTAATATTCACATTGTGTTGGTAGCTTCGCTTCAGATCCGGGTTACCAATGGTTTGTCTATTGATATTACTTTGATCCAATACCGGTTGTAATTGGGTTAAGGAAGGTTGATTGGTTGAAGTACGATAATCAATATTCAAATTTTTAGTTTGAGAAAAATTATATCGAAATGTTGCAGATGGCAAGATGTCCTTAAAATTCTGATTCAATTTTGTTTTTGCACTTATATTTTCCCCATTCAATTTTGCATTTTGAACGGCAAATCCAGAAGCAAAATTAAATTTACGTTGATTGGTACGATAGTTCATACCTCCGCCAGAATAAGTATACTCACTGTTAAATTCGTTGGTTAAACGCGTATTTAAAAGATCATAGTTGCCATTGGTATTTTTATCAAACACTTTTCTACTACTACTGCCAATGCTTTGACTCAAATAAGCATTCATTTCCAATAAGGATCTTTTTCCTATTGGCTCTGTATAAATCACATTCGCCGAATAGGTGGTCGTATTTCCTTTACGCAAATTTCTTTGGTCTAAAATAGAATCTCTAACCTTAAGACCTCCGCTATAAAATCCTTGGGTAGTGTATTGTTCCCCATTTGAATTCGAAGTATTATACCCATTAGTAATGGTAGAGGAGATAGTACGACCTTTTTTAGCAAACTTTTTCTTTAATAATAATGTATTATTAAAATTCAGTGCATCCGTTGCATTTGAAGACGTTGTTGCATTACTATTTGTTTTTATCCCGTTTGGCAAATAGGTTTCAGAACTTGATTCATTAGATGATGAATTATTTGAACTACCAATGCTTGGCGTTAATTTGTATGAAAAGGATTCAGATACTTTATGATCAATCGTAGTTCCAATACTTTGTTGTTTATTTTTAGATGTACTTGTATCGTAATTGTCTCTGTTAAATAAATTTCCTGGTGTTAAATTTTGTGTCCGGGAATTACTTATATTCAAACGATCAATATCACTCAAGGATAAATTCGCATTAAAATCAGTTTTTTTATCATTAAATACATTGGAGTAATTACCACCACCCGAAATAGTTGTAGCAACGCCTTCACCTCCGCCGCCACCATTTCCACCACCACCGCCAAAGGAGATGGACACGCCACCACCGCCACCGCCAGGACGGCCTCCACCTCCGCCCCCAGAGAAGCTAGAAAAATCACGCGCTGAAAAATCCTGACGATTAATATTATTACCAGAACCAATGATAGAGAATTGCTCATCATTATTAATTCTATTTAAATTTCCTCTTAAATCAAAACGTTCAGGGACGCCACCGCCACCTGTTAACTTACCAAAATTGGATTGGTTTCTGTCCTTTTTAACTTTTAAATTAATCGCTGTTTCCTCACTACCATCATCAATACCAGTAAACATGGATTGATCTGATTTGCGATCATATACTTGAATTTTATCAATGGCATCTGCAGGTAAATTGCGCGTAGCCATTTTTGGATCACCCGTAAAAAATTCCTTGCCATTCACAAATACCTTGGTAACCGTTTTTCCATTTACGGTGATCGCACCCGATTTATCCACCTCAATACCTGGCATCTTTTTCAATAAATCCTCTACTACAGCATTAGGTGCAGTTTTGAAGTTTTCCGCATTAAATTCAATGGAGTCACCATTAATCACTACTGGGGCCCTACGCGCAGTTACTGTCACAGTGGACAAACTGCTTGCATCTTGCATATAAATGTTGGATAAATCTATAACTGCATTTTTGCCAGTCTTAAAAGCAATCCATTGTTGTAAAAAACCAACATAAGAGACTGAAATTAAATAACTTCCCGCAGGAACCGATTTAACAGAAAAATCCCCTTTTTCATTACTTCTTGCAAAGCTCACTAAGGACGAATCCTTTGACTTTACAATAGAAATGGTTGCTGAAGCTAAATTTCGTTTGCTTACACTATCTACAATTGTACCTTGAATAGTAAATGTTTGTGCCATACCCAACAAACTCATCCCCAAAAACATCGTTAACAAAAATCCTTTCATTTTGATTATTTTATTCATTTTATAAAATTACGACACAATTCGTAACTATCGGTTTTGTCGGCTTTTCAGGGCCCGGTTTTTATATAAAACAGCTCATTTTTGGATAAGCGGTAATTTCAAATTAAAATTTGGTTGAAACAGCGCCATTTAGCAATATCCTGCACTAAATAGTCCTGTAAGCAACCGCCTTTTGACGCTTATTTTGGTGTATAGTTTAACCAAAATATAGGTTTTTATATGAACGGGGGTTTCGCTATTTGAATTCCTATCAATAACAATTTAACCACTATACAAAAAACTAAAAATGGAGCCAGCCATATTTAAACAAAAGACGCCCTGAATTACATAAACGTTGATTTAACTGTACTTATTTTATTGTAAATTTAATTTCTAAAAACAGGTATATGCAAAACTCAAGACGAAAATTTATTCAAAGCGCTTCCTTGGTATTAGCAGGGGCAAGTTTAAAACCAAGTGTGTTATGGTCAAAAAATGACACCATTGCGAAAACTAAAAACTTAATTGGTATACAATTATATTCTGTTCGTGCAGATATGGGTAAAAATCCTTTAGGCACTTTAACTGAATTGGCAAAAATGGGATATGAGCATGTGGAGCATGCCAATTACATTAATCGAAAATTTTATGGCTGGACTGCTACTGAATTTAAAAAGGTATTAGATTCTTTAGGATTACATATGCCAAGTGGTCACACCGTTATGGATTTAAATCATTTTGATAAAGCAAAAAATGATTTTACAGACGCTTGGAAATATACGATTGATGACGCAGCTACACTTGGTCAAACGTATGTGATTAGTCCTTCGATTGATTCCAAAGTGAGGAAATCATTTGATGCATTTATGTTTCAAGTAGAATTATTTAATAAATGTGGAGAGTTATGTAAAAAACAAGGAATGAAATTTGGTTATCATAATCACGATTTTGAATTTAAAGAAAAAGTAAATGGAGAATTAATTTATGATTTAATTTTAAAACATACGGATCCTGCATTAGTGGTGCAACAACTTGATTTTGGTAATATGTATGGTGCAGGCGCAAGAGGTGATGATTGGATTAATAAGTACCCTGGCCGTTTCCCGTCCTTACACGTTAAAGATGAAATAAAAGTTGCCAAAGGCGAGATGGGTGATGGTTATGAAAGCACCATCCTAGGTGATGGCGTAGTAAATCCAAAGGCAATCGCATTATTAGCTAAAAAAATTGGTGGCGCTCATCATTATATTGTGGAACAAGAATCCTACCAAGATAAAACGCCACTTGAATCTGCTAAAATAGATTTAGAAAGAATAAAATCTTGGGGTATCTAAAAATGATTTGAAAATAATTTAATCAATAGTCTACATCCGATGTGTAAAATCAAATTTGCACATCGGATGTTTTGTTACATAATGCCACATCATATAAACTAGGATTCATTAAATAGTGATCATACAGTTTTGTTAAAAAAGCTATTTTAACAAGACCTGCTAAATTTTTAACATCAAACTGCTGCATCAATTTTGTTCGGTGGCCTTCAATGGTTCTCTTGCTATGCCCTACCTCGTTGGCAATTTCTTTACTAGATGCTTCTTGACAAATTCTGACTAAAATATATTTATCATAAATAGTTAACTGCTCCATGATTTCAATTTTTTTTATTTTTTCCATCTGACTCATTAATGCAAAAACCTTGTCTGAAACGGTAGCACAAAAATACACCTTGTCTTGTTGTGCCATTGTTAATGCCTTGACCCATTCTATTTCAGAAATATGTCTTGACACAATCACCGAAAAACCATGATCAATTAAATGATACAAATGCACTTCGTCCTCGTCATTGAATAAAACCATGATGGGGATTCTTTTTTTTATAAGATGAATTGTTTTATAGGTAAATGGGTTTGCAAAGTTTAACATGCCACTATCTAAGACAAGTACCTTTGGGAAATCATAACTGGGATGATCCTCAGACATGATTTCATGTAGCATAGATAGGTTGCGTATAATACGATAACCATTAAATTGGGGGTGTTCATTAATAAGGGTAGAGCAACCCAATGCATATAGGGCTTGTTGGTCACAAATGATAACTTGACTTTGCATAAAATAATTAAACGATTAACAATAGCGTAAAGCAAGTGAATCAACATAATTCATTGATAAACAAACTTATGTTTTCGTAGCAAAGGCAATTAAATGCATTATAATTGCCCCTAATCAAGTGTTTTCTATACAACACGTATAGCTGCTAAAAACCATAGGATGTATTAGCACTTAAATTAATCCCCTTATTAATTTGTCAGTATTATATATTTTATAACTTCATTCCTAATTACTAACCACTTCACTATTATAACCATCCTTGCGTAACCTATTTTATCCTTTTGTTCCTGTGGGACATTTGAAAGTTTGGGTACTTGCTCCGGCTTTAGATAACCCAGATCCTAATTTATCATACTACTATGACTTTAGTCAAAGTATCGACGAATACACACGTGTATTTTCCGAACTTGACTTACCCTGGAAATGGCAACCCGTTACTTTAGAATCTTATAAAACCATCGTTCAAGAAATTGCGAACGAGCGACAAAAGGGTGTATTTTTCCCAGTGGTGTTAAATTTATGTGACGGAGATGAAATTAATGGCGCGCCAGGCTTGTCAGTTATTAAGGCATTAGAAGAAAAACAATTAGTATATACGGGTGCTGACGATTATTTTTATGAGATTACTACTTCTAAAATTCCCATGAAGGTTGCATTTGATCAGGCAGGTGTGCCTACCCCAAAATGGGAAGCAATAAAAATAAACGAAACAGTAAAGCCCCAAGCGTTAATTAATAATTTAGGAAGTCCTTTGATTGTAAAACCTGCAGTTTCGGGGGGTAGCTTGGGATTGGGAATTAAAAATGTGGTTGACAATCCAACCGATTTACAATTGCAATTGGATAAAATGTTTGAAGGTTATCGTGGTTGGAATTTATCCACTGATGGAATTATTGCAGAATCTTTTATACAAGGACCTGAATATACCGTAATGATTGTGGGTTCACATCATCAACCGGAATATGCAAAAATATATCCGCCTGTGGAAAGAGTATTTCATGCATCACTTCCAGAAAAAGAAAAGATATTGTCGTTTGATCGCTTATGGGAAATTTATGAAGATGAGACACCCATGCCAGCTGATGAAAATTTTTATCAATACCAATCAAGCCCTGATGAAATAAAATTAGCCATTCAACAAGTTTCCTGGGATGCCTATGCTGCTGTAAATGGGAAAGGTTATACAAGAGTGGATGTTCGTGTAGATGCAAACACAGGACAGCCTTATGTTTTAGAAGTAAATGCACAATGCGGAATTAGCGAGGATGAAAATTATACGTCCATTGGTGCAATTTTAAGATTTGCGAATCAAAGCTTTACTGAATTAATAATACATATTATTAACGACGCATTTGCGAGAAGAAAAAAATAAATTTATGCGCCCCCTCCCTATTTTAAATCATCCAGACAGTTTCAAAAATTTAAAAATTTGTGTTTTGCAACCCGACTATAGCACTTCGGGGGTGGATTATCAAAATTATGATCCCAAAAGAGATTTATCGGCCATACTACCTGAAGCAAAAATTGATCATGTTTTTTTAAATAAGTTGACTACCTACCAACAACTCAAACAACTTAAGGAAAACAATTACGATATATATATAAATTTATGTGAGGGTTATTTAGAATGGAAAGTGCCTTCGATTGATGTTATTATGAGTTTGGATTTATTGGAACTTCCGTATACAGGACCTACGGTCAATTTATACGACCCTTCTAAAACCATCATGAAATATTTGGCTTTTTGCGAAGATGTAAAAACGCCAGCACATATATTGATTGAATCCGAATCCGACATTACATTGCTTCCGGGTAATTTAAATTTTCCACTTTTTGTAAAACCAGCCAAAGCCGGTGATAGCTTGGGTGTGGACAATGCCTCAAAGGCAAATAATATAGAAGAATTAACGATAAAGGTTAAAAATATATTAAGTGAATTTGGCTCCGCTTTAGTAGAAGAATATATTGATGGCCGCGAATTTACTGTGCTTGTTTGCGGTAATCCAGATGGAAAAACATGTACAAGTTTCACGCCCGTTGAATACATTTTCCCGGAAGGATTTGCATTTAAAACTTATGCATTAAAAACTTCCGAACTACATCCTAATGCAAATATCCCTGTAAAGGATGCCGCATTAGCAAAAAAATTACAAAGTATCGGCGAACAAGTTTTCATGTCATTTAATGGTATGGGTTATGCACGTATGGATTTTAGAATGGATGCAAAAGGCGACATTTATTTTTTAGAAATTAATTTTACTTGTTCTGTTTTTTATGCGGAAGGGCTTGAAGGTTCTGCTGACTATATATTAATGCATGATGGTGCTGGCCAAAGAGGATTTTTAGAACGCATTATTATTGAAGGCTTGGCACGATATCAAAAAAAGGAAAAATTATTTGTTATCAAGGGTAATGCGATTTCAGGATACGGCATGTATGCGAAATATGACCTTCCAAAAAATACATTGTTATTTAAAGGGGAGGAAAAAGCACAACGTATTGTTACCAAAAAATATGTGGATGACCATTGGGATGAACGCGAAAAATTAAATTTTAGACGATACGCTTACCCGATTGGGAAGGAAGTGTATATTTTATGGGACCTGCAACCAGAAGCATGGTCGCCTCAAAATCATCATTGTGAAGCTAATTGCTCTTATGTTGGATTAAATGTAATTACGAATACGGAGGTTAAAAAAGGAGATGAGCTGACTTTGGATTATGCGCAATTTTTAGACCATACCATGGAGCCCTTTAATTGTAATTGTGGCGCAAGCACTTGTAGAGGCTTGATTAAAGGCAATGTGGAATTTTCACAGTAATATTTAAACCTTTTCCTTAAATTGGGATATCAAATAATTAGATGCTATATGAAAAAAATCAGTTTCGGCTTTATTGCAATTTGTATTTTTTGTTTTAATGCAAATGCACAAAACACACCAAAAAAAGATAACGGCGGTATTACTCCTGAAAAATTAGAATCATGGGTGCCTGTTCCTGTTATTACTCCAGGTAATACAAACGCAGATGCCCCATCGGATGCGATTGTTTTATTTAATGGCAAGGATTTATCTGCTTTTCAAAAAAAAGATGGTAGTCCAGCCAAATGGCGATTGGATCCAGAAGGAACGGTTACTGATGTTAAAGGAGCAGGTGATTTAATTACCAAAAAAGCTTTTGGCAACTGTCAATTACATGTAGAATTTAGAACACCGTCAGAAGTAAAAAATAGTGGCCAATCAAGAGGCAATAGTGGTGTATATTTTATGGGTAAGTATGAAGTACAAGTTTTGGACTCTTACGATAATGTCACCTACTCTAATGGTCAAGCTGCTGCTGTTTATAAGCAATATGCGCCTTTGGTGAATGCAAGTCGCAAACCAGGTGAGTGGCAAACTTATGATATCATTTTTACCGCGCCCATCTTTAATGATAATGGCGATCTAGAAGCACCAGGTCGTGTAACTGTTATTCATAACGGCGTATTGGTACAAAATAATGTATCCATTTTAGGACCGACAGATTGGGCCAAAATTCCTGTATATAAAAAGCATGAAAGTAAACTTCCATTAATGTTTCAGGACCATGGAGATGATGGTAATCCAATTAGCTATAGAAATATTTGGATCAGAGAACTTTAATAAAATAAATTTAGAAGTTGTTGAAATACTTCATTTAAAATCCGAAAATTTAGCAATTAAGTTTTCGGATTTTTTATTCCAAAAAATCTACAATAATTTAAAATCAAGCGCGTTTAATAAAAAATAATGTAACTTAATGTTCATGATTACCCTTGGCAAATATCATCCACCTGCAATTATGGAACCATTCACTCCTTTTTGGTGGGAATGTATGATCATGATTGTCTTAATCATTACGATTGTGGTTCGCGTGCCATTTCACTTCAAAAAAGTGAATCCAAAAACCTATGCTACTTTTATTGCTTTATTTTTTTCAATCAACTTTATCGTTGAAAATTATTATAATTACCAACAAGGCTATTGGAACTTACAACAAAGTCTGCCAGTGCACTTATGCAGTATTAGTTACTTTTTATGTATTGCATTATTAATTAACTACAAGCAATGGCTAGCAGAATGTGTTTACTATTGGGGCTTGGCCGGTGGAATACATTCACTACTTACACCCGAATTTACAGTAGGCATGGATGGCTATAATTTTTATGCATATTTTATTGATCATGCAGGGATGTTATTGGTCATCGCTTATATGATTTTACATTTAAATTTTAGGCCGCGTCCAAAATCCTGGATCTGGATGTTTGGCTACACACAGCTCGTAGCCATTGGTGTTGGTATTGTAAACTATATTGTTGGTTCAAATTATATGTACCTATCTGCAAAACCGGAAGTCGAAAATCCGTTTTTAATTGGCGAATGGCCTTACTATATATTAGTATTAGAAGCGGTTGCCCTTTTACACTTTTGGGTGTTTTATCTTCCTTATGCAAAAAAGAACAAGCAGTTAGTTGTTAATCAACCCTTATAATTCCTCTATCCTTTTTGCTTTATCATCAATCACCAAATCAAAATTAGGCTTGGTAGGTCCTCCATTAGGGCAATAACCTGTAATTAGTTCATTAAATTGACAACCCCATTCATTGAGTTGTGCAAGCGTGAGCGCGCGTAAATCTCGCTTTGAACTTTCGCCCCTTCCAGTCCAATAAGTAATATGCCAACCTTGTTCAAATAGTTGATTAATTTTTGCAATATTATCAAAATTAGGCTCTGCTAATTCATATACCCGCTTATCGCTATAAAAGCAGATCGTTTCATCAATATCAACCAAGGCTTTTTTAGAGCCGAACCTTTTAGACTCAATCATTGTTAATAGTTTAATTCATATAATAAGTTGCACAAATTTAGATAGTTTTTATAAATTACACCATTCATTTTAAATTAAAGGCATTCCGTTCCAAATCAAAAATATTAATTCATAATACATATTCTACACATATGAAACTCATCTTACTTTCCTTGTCTTTATTGCTTTTGCAAGCAACCCATGCACAAAAAAGTGCTGACCCCATTTTAAGAACAGATCAAATAACCATTGCAAGAGATAGTTTTGGTGTGCCGCATATTTTTGCACCCACTGATCCTGAAGTGGCTTATGGATTGGCTTGGGCGCACGCGGAAGATGATTTTAATACCATTCAAACTTTGATATTAACAGGTAAAGGCAAATTAGCCACCTACCTTGGTAAAAAAGGCGCTTCCGTTGATTATGTTGTTGGATTACTAAATACAAAAGCAACCGTTAAGGCCCAAATTGATCAAATGGATCCTGCATTCATCGATTTAATCAAAGGCTATTTGGCTGGATTACATGCATATGCAAAAGCGCATCCTTCTGCATTACTCAATAAACATGTTTTTCCAGTTACAGTGGAGGATTATTTATCTGCAGGTGTTTTTTCAGTAGCCGTATTTTGTGGCGTTGACAAAGCCTTACCAAAAATTTTAAATGGTACTGTTCCAGCATTACCCATATTTACAGGGGAGGGCAGTAATGCATTTGCAGTCAATGCAAGTAAATCTGCTTCTGGTGAAAATATGTTGGTGATCAATGCGCACCAGCCCATTGAAGGTGCTACCGCTTTTTATGAAGCACATTTACAAAGTGAATCAGGTTGGAATATTTTAGGTGGTTTGTTCCCAGGTGCACCATTAATTTTTCATGGTGCTACCCCAAACATTGCTTGGGCACATACCGTAAACATGCAAGATAAAATTGACATGTATCAATTGCAAACCGATAAGCAACATCCAGGAAAATATAAAGTAGATGGTAATTGGTTGAAATTAGAAAAGAGAAGAATTAAATTAAGTATCAAAGGAGTGCCAATCCCGATTTATAAAACAGCATATACTTCCATTTATGGTCCTACTGCTGCTACGCCATCCGGACAATATTTTTCAATGCGATTACCTTCCTTAATGGATGCAGGTGCTTTACAACAATGGTATGCTATGAATAAAGCGCAAAACTACACGCAATTCAAAGCTGCTTTAAATCAAAATCATTTGGCCATGTTTAATATAGTATATGCAGATAAAAACGATACTATATTTTATATTTCAAATAGTAAAATGCCTTATCGTAATCCAGATACCAGCTATCATTGGAATGCAACAGTTCCAGGGAATACGATGGCAACACTTTGGACTAAGTTTAAACCCCTATCTGAATTACCGCAATATTTAAATCCTACCAGTGGTTATTTATTTAACACCAATCATTCGCCATTTTTAGCTACTGCCGAAAATGAAAACTTAAATCGCGCAAAGTTTGATGTAAACGATGGTTATGAACTTACACATAATAACAGAAGCCGACGCGCTAAGGATTTGATTGATCAACTAAATAAAATTAGTTACGCCGATTTAAAGAGAATCAAATTTGATCGTCAATTGCCCAATCCAATTTTATATCCTTATGGATATACATCAGATACCTTATTTATGGTAGATGAATCAAAGTATCCGCAACTAGCCCCATTGATTGTTAGTTTAAAAAAATGGGACCATAATGCAGTCGCTGAAAGCAATGGTGCTTTGATTTATAATTTGGCTTATTATTCCATCCCTAAATTAATGGGTGGACGTAAAAATAGCGATGAAGCTAAAAGTGACAAATTAAGTATGGAAGAAGCAGTGGCTACATTTCAGTATGCGTATGATTATTTAATGAAAAATTTTAATCGATTAGATGTTACTTTAGGTGACATGCAAAAATTGGTGCGTGGTGATGAAGAATGGCCACAAGGAGGCATGCCCGATGTATTAGCTGCCGTGCAAGGTCAAGCTTTTGGCACTGAAGGTAAACGTAAAATGGTGAGTGGTGATGCGTATATTGGATTTGTTAAATTTCCTAAAAATGGCGGACTACCCTTAATTGAAACTGTCAATACTTTTGGTGCTAGTTCAATTAAAGGGAATAAGCATTTCGCAGATCAACGTCCATTATACCAAGCGCAACAATTGAAAAAAATGACCTTGGATAAAAATGAAGTATTGAAAAATGCCGAAAGCGTTTATCACCCACAATAAATTTTATAAACGAGCGGTTACGATACTTTTATCAAGTATGGCCTTGGTATCGTAAATCACAGAATTAGCAGATGATTTTAAACTTGTATAATTTAATGACTTAAAAAAGTCATGCGCTACTGTTAATACAATAGCATCGTAGGTTTCAAGTGAGGTGACTAAATTAATTTGATGGTTGTCAAAAACTTCGTTTGCATTTGCAAATGGATCAAATGCGACAACGGCTACCCCTTTATTTTTTAGTGCTGTAAATATTTCAAAGGCTTGAGAATTTCGAATGTCGGGACAATTTTCTTTAAATGTCACCCCTAATAATAAAACTTTAGCGCCTTGTACTTTAAAACTATTTTTAATTAATAACTTGATTACTTTTTCAGTAACAAACGAGCTCATCTGGTCATTCACATGTCTGCCGGATAAAATTACTTGTGGATGATAGCCCAAACTACTTGCTTTGTGTGCTAAATAATATGGGTCAACACCAATACAATGCCCACCCACCAAGCCTGGCTTGAATGGTAAAAAATTCCATTTCGTCGCAGCCGCAGCAAGAACTTCATTCGTATCAATATCCATTTTATCAAAGATCAATGCCAATTCATTTACAAATGAAATATTAATATCTCTCTGTGCGTTTTCAATGGATTTTGATGCTTCCGCTACTTTAATACTTGACGCTTTATGGGTGCCTGCTGTAATAATACTAGCATATAAATTGTCAACCATGTTTGCTGCTTCAGGCGTTGAACCAGAAGTGACTTTAATAATTTTTGTAAGTGTGTGCACTTTATCACCTGGATTAATGCGCTCTGGTGAATAGCCACAATAAAAATCTTGGTTATATTTTAACCCGCTAACTTCTTCCAAAACAGGCACGCAATCCTCTTCGGTACAACCAGGATAAACAGTACTTTCATAAATTACGATATCCCCTTTTTTTAAAACTTCTCCAATCATTTTAGTAGCAGTACGTAACAAATGTAAGTCGGGTTGTTTGTCTTTTGTAACGGGTGTAGGAACCGTGACAATAAAAATAGAAGCATCCTTAATTTGACTTAAGTCATGGGTAAAAACAAGTTTACTTGCATTGGCTATTTCTTGGGAAGTGCATTGTAATGTAGCATCCATCCCTTTTTTTAAATTGGCAATACGTTCTATATTAATATCAAACCCAACCACTTGGTACTTTTCACCAAAAGCCAAAGCTAATGGCAAGCCCACATAGCCCAAGCCGATGATTGCAATTTTAGCTTTAGTAAGAGGTATTGGGCTATTCATAGTCCTTCAAAGTTAATGGACAGACTAGTGATGTCCATAATTTTTTTCGCCTGCCGGTATTGGAAAAGGCAACCTATTTTGCGGTGGCGGCAAAGGACAGGTGGCGAATTTGGTAAATGCGCAAGGCGGATTAAAGGCTTGATTAAAATCAATAAAAGTATTTCCGGTAGCATCTGGTTGATCAATATAAATGAAACGACCAGCACCATAAGTGGTTACCCCGGAAGTTGCATCCGCAAAAGTGATAAAAAGTTGCTTGCCCCCTTCATCAATTACATCCAAGCTATACGGTTTACTTTGATAGGTAAATTGAAGCTTACCTGCATTTTTAGAAGCCACTTGCTGACCCAAAACATTTGAAATCATCAAATACGATTCTATTGGTGGCTGAAGCACTGCTTTTATTTTGAATTTTTCATTGATTGGAAAATGAGCTATCCCCTTAAATAATAAAACATTACTCGATTTTAAATCTCTAAATCTTACCCCAATTTTATCTTCTCTTTTAATGATGGTCCATGAATATGAATGACCTGACATTGTCCAACTAATTTCCGAACTAATGCCTTTGCCATTAAAAACGCAAACCTTTGATCTAAAGGGCATCTTTTGATTATTTACCTTAACCACATATTTATCAAGGCTCTCCCACATAACACTATCCCCTTCAAAAATAAAATTTCCCAAATGATCAGGAAAAAATACATCGGATGGATCGGGATTTTCATAAATACAATCATTATTCTTGTTAACACCAAAGGTATTCACCCCTTTATGTAACCAAAACAACCCGGCTAAATTTAACCAACCCTTGGGTGATTTTAACTCCACCTCCCTTAGCTTATGCCATTGATTGATAGATTCAATATAAGTGGGTGTGGTGGCTTTTTGTCCTTTTACATTTGTAGATAAAAAAAGCATCGTAAGCGACACAAGGCTGAATGAAAGTTTGAAGAAACCCCTTGTATTTGGCATATGCTGGTTTATTTATTAGTAAAATTAAGTTAAAAAACGCTGTCCCAAAAATGATTACAGAAAGGATAACATTTGTGTCCTTAATTTATTTAAATTTACTATTGATAAAGTGTTTAGATTATGAAAAAAATAGTAGTCCCTTTTGTCTTTATATTTTTGTTAATGGCATGTAAAAAAGACGTGACTGTATCAGACGATGCAAATACCTGGATTTATAATAGCATGAGTTACTATTATTTATGGAACACCAATATGCCGAAAATTTCGGCAACGAATTTAAAAGATAATCCTATGAATTATTTTTATAGTATTCTATATGATTATCGTAAAACAGATCGTTTTTCATGGATTGATAGCAGTGCTAGTAATTTAGCAAATCAATTAAATGGTATTAATACCGTGCTCGGTATAAAATATTCTATTTTTTATACCGATAATACACAGGCTAATATCGCTTTTGTCATTGCCTATGTTTTAAAAGGTAGCCCTGCAGAAAAAGCAGGATTAAAAAGAGGTGATATAATTTTAAAAGTGGATGATAAAACGATTACTCCAAGTAATTATGCTTCTATATTACAAAATGAAACTTTAAAATTAGGACTGGGATCCTATGCGAATGGGGTATTTACAAGCACAGGGACGAGTGCGTCTTTGACAAAAGTAGAACTGCAAACAAATCCAATTTTAAAAGATACCATTATTAAATGGGGTGGTAAAAAAGTAGGCTATATCGCATACATCCAATTTTTATCTAGCTTTGATGATAGTTTAAGAAATGTTTTTGGAAGATTTAAAGCTAATGGTGTAAACGAACTAGTCGTTGATTTAAGATACAATGGGGGTGGATATGTGAGCTCCTCTGACTTAATGACTAATTTAATTGTAAAAGATATCTCAGCGAGAGCAGGAACTGTCATGAATAAAAAAGTGTACAATGCTACTTATACTGAGGAATTAAATAAGTCAAGCGGAAGTAGTGCATTTAATACCAACTTTAATTTTGAAAATAATAATTTAGGAACTTTAAGTAGGGTATTTTTCTTGATATCCAACAGCTCGGCATCGGCCAGCGAATTGGTGATTAACAATTTAAAGCCATTTATGGATGTCATTTTGGTGGGCGAACATACTTATGGAAAAAATGTAGGATCATTTACATTAACCGATAGCAAGAACAGATGGAACTATGGCTTGCAACCCATCACATTTAAAATTGCGAATGCAAAAGATGAATCCAATTATGGTACCGCAGAAGGATTCTTACCCAATATTGCCATTACGGATAATGTATTACCATTTAAGCAGCTCGGTGACCCTTATGAAACTGTATTAAATAAGGCCTTGTTATTCATTAGTCCAACCGCATTTCAACCATTTAGTGCAAGCGGGAATACACCCCAAACAAAGGCAACCTTATTTCAAAATAAAGCGGTCTCGGATAATATCAAAATGGACCGTCAAGATATGTGGATGAAACCAAACTTATAGCGTACATTTATTTGTATTGAAGTGGTTACTTTCTTTACTAAGTTTTAATAGACTAATTAATAAAAATAATTTATGAAAAAAATTCTCCTGCTCATTTTAAACGTATTTATGGTAGTGCTGTTATTTGGTCAAGGAATAGTTAAGGAGAAGCAAGTGATTACAAGTAAAATTTTGAATCGCGATGTGCATTTCTCCATATATCTGCCTTCTGATTATAATACAAGTGAAAGGTCCTACCCTGTAACTTATTTATTACATGGTTATGGGGACGCAGATGATGGTTGGATTCAATTTGGCGAGATCAATAGGCTTGCTGATAAAGCAATTACTGATGGAACCATCCCGCCAATGATTATTGTCACCCCTGATGGATTTAAAAGTTTTTATATCAATGCCGCAGATGGCTCGTTGCCCTACGAGGATTTTTTTATAAAAGAATTAATTCCGCATATTGAAAAAACATATAAGGTAAAGTCAGAAAAAAGATTCCGTGGAATTGCTGGATTATCGATGGGAGGATATGGGGCATTACTATATGGTTTAAAATACCCAAAACTTTTTGCAGCTGCGGCTCCACTAAGTGCGGTAGTATGGAACAACAGTGATATAAGCACTGCTTCAGATAATATTTATAATTCATTATTTGCACCCGCAGATAAAAAAAATATAAAAGGAACAGATAGGATTAATGCAGCATGGCTTCAAAACAGCCCGCTTCAATTAATTGAAACAAAGTCAGTTGAAGAATTATCTTCCGTTAAATTTTGGATCGACTGTGGTGATGATGATTACTTATCAGTTGGAAATGCAAATTTACATATAGCTATGACGAATAAAAAAATACCACATGAATTTAGAGTTCGAGATGGCGCACACAGTTGGACCTATTGGCGCACTGGGGTCATTGATGCATTGGCATTTATTGGAAACAGTTTTCATCAAAAATAATTTACCTCATTATGTCTATACAAGTTTTCATCACCGGCGGCACTTTTGATAAAGAATATAATGAACTTAACGGTAGCCTATATTTTAAAGAAACGCATTTACACGAAATGCTGGATTTAGGCCGTAGTAAACTTGACTTAGCCATTACTACATTAATGATGAAGGATAGTTTAGAATTTACAGACGATGACCGGCAGCTGATTGCTGAAGCATGTTTAAAAACAAGTGCAGATAAAATTTTTATTACCCATGGCACAGATACCATGACTTTAACAGCAAGCTACCTTGCGGAACACTGCAATAATAAAACGATAGTATTAACGGGCGCAATGGTACCCTATAAATTTGGTAGTTCGGATGGATTATTTAATCTTGGCAGTGCATTGGCATTTGTACAAGTATTACCTACTGGGGTTTATATTGCCATGAATGGAAAAATTTTCGAGGCGAATAAAGTGCAGAAAAACAAGGAAAGGGGCGAATTTGAAGCATTATAATTATCAGCTATTTCAATCAATTTTTTTATGAAGTCATTATATATCATCGCTATTTGTTTAATTTCAATTCAACCCGCTATGTCGCAAAAACAAACTCAAATCATTGCGCATAGAGGTGCGTGGAAAGAATTTGCATTGCCAGAGAATTCTATTGCCGCCTTACAAAAAGCAATTGAATTAAAGTGTTATGGTAGTGAATTTGACGTTCGTCGTACCAAGGATGGTATATTAGTAGTGAATCATGACCCTGTATATTATGGTGACACCATCGAACTTCGCAATTACGATGATTTAAATAAAAAGAAATTAAGTAATGGCGAAAATTTACCCACGCTTGAAAATTATTTTACTACTGGAACGCACAACAACCCGCCTACCTTACTCATTTGCGAAATTAAAGAGGCATTAACAGGCGCCGATATTTCACAAAAAACAACAATAGAAACCCTTGCCCTTGCTGAAAAATTGGGCATTTCGGAAAAAATAATTTACATCAGTTTTGGATTTGAGGTAGTTAAAACTATCAAAAGACTACAACCGAATGCAATTGTACTTTATTTGGAAAATAATAAAACAATTAATGAAATTGTAAACGAAAAATTTAATGGTATCAACTTTCATTTCAGTAATTTTATTAGTGACCCACAATTAAGTGCAACCGCAAAACAAAATAATTTATTACTTGGAAGCTGGACTGTAAACCAAGTAGAAGACTTAAATAAATTAATTGCACAAGAAGTGGAATTTATCACTACTAATGTACCTGCGCAATTTTTAACGTTAATATCAAAAAAGTAAGTTACTAATCTCTATTGCGATTGCGTCTAATAACAATGATAATGATGGCAATGATGCCAAAAATAATGGGTAAGCTCATTTTATCTATTTACAAGTAATTTATTTTTTGGCGGGCAAAGCGGCTAATAATTTTTTTAAGAATTCGTCAATCGAATTGCCTTCTATCCA
>CALLKA010000197.1 GCA_938008665.1 uncultured Bacteroidota bacterium | reverse complement strand
AATTGTTCATTACTTGAATTTTTTGGTTAAATAATTGGTTTTTCCCAGTGGACATTCCGATTGCTCGGAACGAATCTGCCAAAACAGATTTGGGAGGGCGAAGGTAGGCTATTTTAAAGGTTTTTCGTCATTTTTTGCCTTAAAAATTATGACTGCTGGATAGTGATCGCTATAACCGCCGTTAAATTGATCCCCATTCCAGGTTCTTTTGGGGTAGCCCTGGTATTTTCCGTGCTGCTCGGTTAAGGCTGAACTTCTGTATATTGTTGATTTACAATAGATTAGTTCAAAATTACTATATGCGCCAGTGGGTGTATCCGTAGAATTGTAGCTATTGATATTGGCTACACCTGTTTGGGAAAGGGGAGTCGCTGTCGCAATTTTAGAGCTGTGCCCAGTTTTTTCCGTTTCCATCCGCCAATTGGCATTCAATAAAATCTGATCAAATAAACTCCAACTATCCCGATAAGCCATACTTCCCTGCCCCCTATTAAATAATTTTAAAAAGGGGTTGTACATTTTTAGGTGTTTCAAACTTTTGTTATTGGGGTTGTCATTAAAGTCACCCATGACGATGAATTTCGCTTTGGGGTCACGGTTTTCAATACTATCCATAATTCTTTTACAAACCCTTGCGGCCCAGAACCTTTTTTCTGCGGAAGCGTTTTCCCCTCCGCGCCGACTAGGCCAGTGGTTCACTAATATATGTACCCATGTTTTATCCAATAAGCCTTGTACATATAATATATCACGGGTGGCATAGGTGGTAAAATGGGTAGCGTCACTTAAACTATAACTGCGGTATTGGTAGGGTTTAAAGTGAGCGGGTTGGTACATTAACGCAACATCAATGCCTCTGCTATCTTTTGAATCAAAATGAAGAAACTGATAATTGTATTTTCTAATCATTGGTTCATCGGCTAGTTTTTTTAGTACCATTTTGTTTTCAACTTCTGCAATACCTAATAATGAAATTCCATTAGCGTTATTTATTTTTCCGATACCATAAATGACAGAAGCCAATTGCGACGACTTGTTTTTAAAGCGTACACTATTATATTGTTTCGGGCTATTAGGTAAAAATTCTTCGTCTGCTACATTCAACTGATTAGTCGTGTCATAATAGTTTTCAAAATTATAAAAGCCAACAATAATACTTTTTGCATCCGCAGTGCCTGTGTTTTGCGCTTTTGTTAAAATGGGTAAGACGGTAATTAATAAAATGGGCAAGTGGAGAAGATACATTAACCAATATGCTCGAATACGGCAGTTTATTTTTTTCATGATTTAGTTTATTCATTTTCAATCCCGTAATCAAGGTTTATTTATTTGTATTTATGAGCGTATTAACCGCAATGTTTTGCTTTTTTGAATTATTCATATTGCGTTTTCAATAAAAGGCCAATCAATGAGTCATCGATTTTGTCGCATCTTATATTTTCTCTTCTTACTTTGTCTGCATCAGCCAATCATGGCGCAGGAGGAAGAGGCCAAAGAAAATACAGGTTTGCAAAACAGGGAAATGCTGATAGAATTTAGCGCCAATTGGGTGCCTACTTTATTGTCTTCATCTTCCTTGCCGATCTATAGTTTATCACAGTATAATGGTTTTGTTTTTAGTTGGGTACCGCGAGGCCAATCCTCGAATAGGGGCAGTTTTATTGATGGAATTAATTGGCAAAGTAAAATTGGTAATTGGGATTCATTCAATAGTTATGCAGCCTTGTACAAGGCATTTCATTCCATTGAGATGGTCTCCAATTTTGAATATTCAAACTTGGGTTTTGGCAATCCTGGCTCGGTTAGTTATTTAACAGGGAACACCCGCTTTTTAAAAAAAGCAGTTACCGTAGCAACAAGGTTTTCAAATAGTTCCTTTGTGTATGAAGGGCAATTACAATTGAATAGTGGGCCCCTTAAAAAACAGCATTGGTCCTATCAATTCAATGCCGTTTTTCAGCAAGCGCCCATGGGTTTAATTCCAAATGGCTTTAAAAAATTAACTGGATTTGCCTTGAGTATGGATAAGCAATTAAAACAGGAGCAATCTATTGGAATGACAATTTGGTGGGATCATGTGGCGCAAGGAAAAATTGCGCCATCGGTTCGTGAGGCCTTTGATTTGTCAACGCAACGTAATTATAATCCAAGTTGGGGTTGGTATAAGGGCAAGCCCTTTTATCCGAATCAAAAAAGTGGCGATGTGCCTGTTACTTATTTTAGGTATGAAAAAAAATGGCGTGAAACAGCGATACTATATATGCAAATGGGTGTAGCGCTAGGGGTACAAAAAAAATTCCAAATGGATTGGACCAAAACATTGGATCCGCGACCGGATTATTATAAATATTTACCTAGTTATAGCAAGGATAGTTTAGTGAGAAAAAAATTATTGGATTGGTTCACGTCAAATCCACAAGCACTACAAATTGACTTTGATCACTTGGAGAAGATCAACCAATCCAATGCGACACAACAATCCTTTTATATCATTAATGCCAAAGTGGCTAAAGTTCAGTTAATACGATTTTCTATGCGATTGGAATACCAATTTCCTTTGGAATGGTCAGGCCAAATTGGTTTGCACGGCGCAAACGATGTGATCAGAAATTATAATGTCATTGAAAACCTGTTGGGTGGAAATTATTTTCTTAATTATAATGGATGGGTGGATGACAATGGATCGGCGACTAATTTTCAAAATGAAATTAGGCGGCCAGACCAAAAAATAAAAGCGGGACAAAGTTGGGGAGGTGATTATGCATTGCAAAATTCACAATTACAATTATGGGGGCAACTCCATAAACAAATGGCAAAATATGAATTTGGTGTTTCTCTTAAATACGAAAACAATCGCTTTAGTCGAACAGGGTTTAATCAAAATGGATTATTCCCTGTGCAAGCACTGGGGCAGTCCTCTGTTTTGTCATTTCCTTCCTATGGATTGAAGGCCCAATATTTATATAAGTTTTCCGGTCGGTTTTATGCAAAAACAATTTTGTTTCAACAAACCAATGCCCCTAATTCAAGCGATATTTATTTAGATCCTGCTGTTCATCCTAATACGGCTAGTTTTATTTTGCCTGAATTACATCGCGGTATTGATCTTGCTTTGTTTTATAGGGGCGTATATACTAAAATTAATATGTCTATTTTTTGGCAATCCATTGCAAATGCCAGTGAAAAAAATTTGTTTTACCATGATCATTTTTTTGCTTTTGTGTATGGGATGCTAGGGCAAATGCAAACTATTCATAAAGGTGTTGAGTTGGGTATGGAAACACAATTTGGTGGGCCGCTGCAATTGTCTGCAGTGACTAGTTTTGGTCGTTACTACATCGCAAATAATCCCTTGTATGAAATTAGATTGGTGAACGATTTATACAAAGTGGAATCAGGGGTGCTTCAATTACAAGGACTGCCAGCAACTTCCAATCCGCAATGGGTGCAAGCTATTTCGATACAATACCAGCCTGATTATTCAAGTAGAATTGGCATTACGGGCGTTTATTCTTTGAAAAGGTCCATTGATTACAATTATTTCAGGCGTTCTATGTTATTGAAAAATCAAATTGACAATGATGTAAATTGGAATCTGATTCAATCCGAAAATTACTTGCCCAATCAATGGGTATTTAATGTGTTTATGTCTAAGCAATATACGTTTGCTATCAAAAACAAAAAACAGACAATCCGATTTAGCGCGAGTATACGAAATGTATTAAATACGCTCATCCCGCTTTTTTCTTTTGAACAATCCAGGTTTGATTATGCAGCATTTCGACTTGAAAAATTTCCTTTGAAATATATGTATGACCAAGGAACAACCTATGCCTTAGGGGCGCAATTACAAATTCAATAAAAATATCTTCTATAAAAACTTCTTCTACAATCACCTCTTCTATTAAAATGTCTTCTAATTAATACTTCTTTATTCATCCAAAATATCATTTTATGAAAAATCAAAATCGGTACTATTCATTTTTTAATTTATTATTCATTATTTCCATGTTGTTTTTTTCGGCCTGCTTAAAAAAAACGGCTTACGCTGAAAAAGTAATTGGGCTTTCAACGGATACATTAATCACTATAAAAAATTTACGAAAATTACATTTGACAAATCGGGTGGAACCAATTACAAAATCATGGATGATTGAAGGGGTGGTGGTGGGGAATGATGAGCATGATAATATTTACAAGTCAATCATTATTCAAGACAGCACTGGGGGGATTGTTTTGCTATTGGATGGAACCAATTTATACCAAAATTATCCAGTGGGTGCTTTCTTACGGGTGCGTATTCAATATTTATTTTTAACGGACTACCGAAAAATGCAACAATTGGTAGCAGGGGTGGATACCTCCAACGGCACTTTAGTCACAGGTGGTATACCGGTGCCTTTGTTTGAAAAACATATTACCACGCTTTCTGATCATTATAAAATTATTCCAATCGAAGTTGCATTTAAAAATTTAGGAGATTCTTTACAAGGCAGATTAATTAGAATTATGAATGTTGAATTTTCAGCAACAGATACCGGACAAACTTATGCGGATTATAAAAATAAAACGGGGGCCAGTAGGGCATTAAAGTTTTGTACGGGAGGAACTATTTATATACGGTCCAGCGGATATGCCGATTTTGCCGGTATTGCCACCCCTACAGGTAACGGATCTGTGATTGGGATTTACTCGGTGTACAATAGTGAAAAGCAGTTATTGATTCGTGACACAAGTGACATTTTGTTAAAAAATAAGCGATGTACAGGGGCTGCTTGGCTGCAAAATTTACCTCAATAGGCTTATTGAAGGACAGTCTGTCAGCATTTGTTATTTGGTATTTTCTTTGCTAGTCTACTACTAAATGTAATAATTATGCAAAAAGGTCAAATAAGGGTTCAGACAGAGAACATCTTTCCAATCATTAAGAAGTTTCTTTATAGCGATCACGAGATATTTTTAAGGGAGTTAGTGAGTAACGCTGTGGATGCGTCTCAAAAATTAAAAACATTAAGTGGCAAAGGGGAAGTGAAAGGGGCCATTGGTGATTTAAGGGTAGATGTTGTTTTAGATGCCAAGGAAAAAACTTTATCCATTATTGATAATGGTATTGGTATGTCAAGTGCCGAAGTGGACAAGTATATTAACCAAGTGGCATTTAGTGGCGCCGAGGAGTTTGTTAATAAATACAAGGACACCAGTATCATTGGTCATTTTGGTTTGGGTTTTTATAGCTCCTTTATGGTGAGTGATAAAGTAGATATTTTTAGTAAAAGTCATACGGACACCCCTGGTGTATTTTGGAGTTGCGATGGCAGTACCGAATATGAATTGTATGAAGTGGATTATAGTGCAAGGGGTACAAAAATTGTTTTGCATATTAATGAGGAAAGTGCCGAATTTTTGGATCCGCATCGTGTGAAATCAATATTAGAAAGATTTTGTAAATTTTTACCTGTAGCTATTTATTTCACTGATGCCAATGCCGAGAAAAAAGAAGCGACAAAGGAAGAAGGTAAAGCAGAAGAATTAGAGATCGAAAAATCAATCAATAATACCAATCCAATTTGGGTGCGTAAACCTGCTGATTTAACCAAAGAAGATTATGAAAAGTTTTATAAGGAGTTATATCCATTTGGGGAAACACCTTTGTTTTGGATTCATTTAAACGTGGACTATCCTTTTAATTTAACAGGTGTTTTGTATTTCCCTAAAATCAAACAAAGTTTTGAAATACAAAAGGATAAAATTCAGCTGTACTGTAACCAAGTATTTGTAACTGATGAGGTAAAGGATATTGTTCCTGAATTTTTAATGTTATTACATGGGGTTATTGATAGTCCAGACATTCCATTAAATGTAAGTCGTAGCTATTTGCAAGGGGATCCAAATGTGAAAAAAATTAATGCACACATTACCAAAAAAGTGGCAGACAAATTAGAGGAAATATTTAATAGCGATCGTAAGTCTTTTGAAGAAAAGTGGGAAAGCTTAGGTTTGTTTGTTAAGTATGGTATGATTACAGACGATAAGTTTTTAGATAAAGCGAATAAGTTTTTAATCATGGAAGATGCTGCAAATGCAGGTACTTTTTATACGCTGGATGAATATAAAACAACTACAGCTGCAACGCAAAAAAACAAGGACGGTAAGCAAGTATTATTATACACGACCAATCCTGTGCAACAAGATGCTTTTATTCAAGCTGCAGTAGCGAAGGGATATAAAGTGGTTAAGTTAGAAACCATGGTTGATGCTGCCTTCATTAATAATGTGGAAATGAAATGGGAAGGGGTGCAGTTTGTTCGTGTGGATGCAGATGTGGTTGACAATTTAATTGATAAGCAAGAAAATGTAGATTCAATATTGTCCAAAGACGAAGTGGAACAAGCTAAAAAATTATTTGAATTCCAAGTCCCTGAAATCACTTTAACAGTGGAGGTAAAAGGATTAAGCCAGGATGCGGCACCGATTGTTGCAACACGTCCTGAGTTTATGCGTCGAATGAAAGATATGGCAGGCATGGGTGGTGGCGGAATGACTGCATTTTATGCGCAGATGCCAGATGAAGTTCATTTAACCGTGAATGGCAATCACCCCATTTATCAAACCTTATTAAAGGAACCAGATGTAGATAAGCAACAAAAGCAAGCGCGTAATTTAGCGGACTTGGCATTGCTTTCACAAGGCTTGTTAAAAGGTGCGGAGTTGACCAACTTCATCAATAGAAGTGTTGACTTATTGAAGTAATATTTTTTAGCAATTTTGTTGCTGCAATTTTACATATAAAAATAAGGTAAAGCGAAGTGGTGTAAATACTACTTCGCTTTATTGTTTAAATGAGTGGGGTAGTTAAGCGGAAGCTTTAATATCGATGACCTGCATTTGCACGGTTTGTGTTCCCTGCCATTCGTTTAATTGCAATTGAAACACAAGGTCAAAGGGCTTTCCGGATTTAATGAGGTCGATATGTTGGGGCATGTTATAGCCAATACCTTTTAGGGTATTTTGTCCTTGAATGACATGAAAACTAATATGCGCTTCTTTTACCAACTTGGTATAGCCAGCGTCACGAACATTTTTCGCTAAAAATATCGGTCTTACATTATCGGGTCCATAAGGTTCCATTTGACTGATAATTTGAAAGAAGTTCATATTGATATCATCCAATGCCAAAACCGAATTGATGGCAATTTCTGGGGTCAGCTGTTCAATCGTGATTCGCTCGGCGACTGCTTTTTCAAAGGCGATTTTAAATGGTTCCAATTGATCCACGGCCATGGTCATACCTGCAGCTGCGAAGTGACCGCCATAACCGATTAAATGTGCGCGACATGCATGAAGTGCTTCGTATAAATTAAATCCCAATACACTGCGTGCACTGCCAGCAATTACATCTCCGCTTTGCGTGAGCACAATGGTTGGCTTGTAATGTTTTTCAATTAATCTACTAGCTACAATACCCACAACGCCTTTATGCCAATGTGCTTGAAATACCACCGAGGATTTTTTTGTTACATGCGTAGGGTCCATTTCAATTTGCTGCAATGCTTCTTCTGAGATACTGGTATCCGCTTCTCGTCTGTCTAAATTATCCTGTTGCAATAATGAGGCAATGGCTAGGGCACTTGAATAATCTTTTTCTATAAATAATTGGACTGCTTTTTTTGCGTCATCCATTCTGCCTGCAGCATTAATACGCGGGGCTACTGCAAAAACCAAGTTGCTAATTTTTAATGGGGTAGTTTGTTTGGCTAATTCCATGAGCGCTAATATGCCAAAGCTGGGGGATTGATTTACTTTTTGTAAACCAAAAAAAGCCAAAGTTCTATTTTCATCTGTTAATGGGACTATGTCAGCAGCAATCGCAGTCGCGACTAAATCCAAAAATTGCAAATAGGATTCAGGGGGTAAATTATAGGTATCCGCAAGGGCCGATATTAATTTAAATACGACACCGCAACCACAAAGTTCTTGGTAGGGATAATTGCAATCCACTTGTTTTGGATTCAGTATGGCAATAGCAGGCGGTAAAATGGTATCAGGTAAATGGTGGTCGCAAATAATAAAATCAATTCCTAAGTTTTTTGCATAGGTAATGAGTTCAATGGACTTAATTCCGCAATCCACTGAAATGATTAAATCAATATTATTTTCTTTAGCAAAGTCAATCCCTATTTTAGAAATGCCATAGCCCTCTCGATATCTATGTGGGATATAATAATCTATATGCGGAGACAATGTTTTCAGAAACTGGTATAAAGTAGCCACCGATGTAGTTCCGTCAACATCATAGTCACCAAATACCAATATTTTTTGTTGCTTATTTACTGCTTCCTGAATTCGTGTTACTGCTATGCGCATATCCTTCATTAACCAAGGGTCGTGTAAGTGGTCAATGCTGGGTCTGAAATAATGTTTTGCTGCTTCAAAGGTATCAATGCCTCTTTGAACAAGGAGTTCACAAAGTATGGGATGTATTTTAAGTGCGCTTTGTAACGCTTGTACTTTTAGTACATCTGCCTGTAATATGTTCCATCTTTTTTCCATTAAAATTTTCGGTCTGTGGTATAGCGGACCAATTCTTCAAGCGCATCTCTGCAACTTGAGTTTGGAAATGAATGGAGTATGGTTAATGCTTTATCGCGGTATTCAATCATTTTTTCAGTAGCATACTCTATGCCACCGTTTGATACTACATTGTCTATCACAAATTTCACCTTGTCTTTATCATTATTATTGTTTTTAACAATATAGATGATTTTCTTTTTTAAAGCGGGCGTAACTTTTTGTAAAATATGAATTAAAGGGAGCGTCAATTTTTTTTCTTTGATATCGTTGCCCGTCGGTTTACCCACGTTTGCTTCACCATAATCAAATAAATCATCTTTTATTTGAAAAGCCATACCTACATTTTCTCCAAATGCACGCATTTGTTCAATCACAGCCGGATCACTTGAAACAGAGGAGGCACCAGCTGCGCAACTGGATGCGAGTAAACTTGCCGTTTTTCCATTGATGATTTCGTAGTAAACAGATTCATCAAAATTTAAATTTCTTGTTTTCTCCATTTGCAATAATTCGCCTTCGCTCATATTTTTTACTGCATTGGATAAAATAGTTAAAATGGTAAAGTCTTTATTTTCTAATGACAACAATAATCCCTTTGATAACAAGTAGTCGCCGACTAAAACTGCAATTTTGTTTTTCCACAATGCATTGATGGAGAAAAAGCCCCTTCTTTCAAAGGCCTCATCCACGACGTCATCATGCACCAAGGTAGCTGTATGTAATAATTCCACTAGGGAGGCAGCGCGGTAGGAGCTGTCATTAATTTCTCCATGTAATTTTGCCGATAACAATACAAACATCGGACGCATTTGTTTTCCTTTGCGTTTTACAATGTATTGCATAATACGATCCAGCAGGGATACCCTACTTTTTACCGCATCTTTAAAATGTTTTTCGAATAACTCGAGTTCGGCTCCAATCACTTTTTTGGCTAATTCCATACTGGACTGCAATTTAATTTGATTTTAACCACCAACACGTAATTTTTTTAATTTCCTAGAAATCCAGCCTTTACTTATTCAGGATCAAGCATATTGAAGTGTAAGGCGCCAAAATTTTGTAGGGAGGATAGCTTCAAGTCAGCCGCACCCCAATGGGCTAATTTCATATGGTCTGCGCTTGGTACAACCACGCAGGTCATTCTTGCTGCTTTAGCAGCAATCATCCCGTAAACTGAATCCTCAAAGCAGATGCAGGCCAAGGGTGAAGTATGCAAGGCAGCGGCGCAATCCAAATAAACTTGGGGATGCGGTTTTGCTAATGGTAAAAGTTGAGCGGAGCAACTTGCTTGTATAATATGTCTAATTCCTAATTTATCTTTTACGAGTTCAATTAAAGCAACGGGGGAGGAAGTGGCTAATCCAATTTTAAATTCCTTTTGTAAAAAAAATTGAAAAATATGTTCAACGCCTGGCATCACATTTGCCTCCTTGTCAATCATCGATAAAGCTAGATCAATGATCCTTTGCTCGGCACGATCATATTCAGTAGAAGGAATTTTATGCTCGTATAACCAATGTGCAACAAATTCCTTTGATCTTAATCCAGTCGTTAATGCATATTGCTGTTCGGTCAATAATATGCCATATTGCCTAAAAATTTCACTCGCTGCTTTATTCCATAATGGCTCGCTGTTAATTAATAAACCATCAATGTCAAAAATTACTGCTGATTTTTTCATTGCTTAAAGATACAATTTGTTGGTTAAACAGGGATATGCGAATAAAATATTAATTAGTATATTGCATTAATATCAAATTTGGTTGGATCATGAGTTTATTGGATAGATTAAAACATATTCGCTTATTTCGCTCCTTTATATATGGGCTTGTTGGGATATTTACTTATCCAGGATTGGTGTTATTCAATAAGTTAAAAATTGAGGGCACGGAGCATTTGGAAAATCTCCCCAATAAAAATGTTTTATTTGTAAGTAACCATCAAACTTATTTTGCGGATGTGATTGCTTTTGTTCATATTTTTTGTGCCGTGAAATGGCGTAAGTTTAACAAGCTCGGTTTGCCTTATTATTTATTAAATCCATTCACCAATTTATTTTTTGTTGCTGCGGAAGAAACAATGAATAGCAATTGGTTGACTAAATTATTTAAGTTGGGCGGGGCTTTAACAATTAAGCGAACCTGGCGCGCCGAAGGACAAGATGTTTCGCGTAATCGGGATGAAGTGGATACGCAAAAAATTGATAAGGCTTTATCCAAAAGCTGGGTAATTACTTTTCCGCAAGGGACCACTAAGCCTTTTGCGCCCGGTCGCAAAGGAACTGCGCACATTATTAAAAACAACCAACCCATTGTAGTACCAGTTGTCATCAATGGTTTTTGGCGGGCATTTAATAAGAAGGGATTGAAATTTAAAAAAGTGGGAACACCTTTAAGTATACGATTTAAAGAACCCTTGGTGATTGATTACACACAATCGGTAGAACATATCTTAGAGCAAATCATGGATGGTATTGAGCAAAGTAAGGAATACATGCTTAAGGGGAAACATCACTTGGTTCAAGCGGTTGGCCAATAAATTTATTTATTAAAGCGATTTATCCTAGTCCTTTAAAAATAAGGCTTTTAGTTCAGTAGCGTCATCTGGTTTCATCTTTCCTGCTAATATTAAACGCAATTGTCGACGACGTAATGCGCCATCATAATATTTTATTTGTTCTGCTGTTTCTGCTATGATTGCTGGAACTGCTTTGGGTTTTTTATTTTCATCTAAAGCAACAAAAGTGAAAAAAGCTTCATTGCTCAGTTCCTTTGATTGACTAATCATATTTTGATTCCATACTTTTAAATGAATCTCCATAGATGTTGTGAAGGCCCTGGTAACAATTGCTTCAATGCAAATAACATTACCTAATTTAATCGGCGTTTTAAAACTTAAGTTATCTACAGATGCGGTCATACATGCTGAATTACAATGCTTGCCTGCAGATAAGTAGGCGGCAATATCCATCCAATACATCAGTTTTCCACCCATTAAATCACCAAAAGTGTTCGTGTCATTGGGTAATACTAATTCATTCATCGTGGTGAAAGAATCGATTGCTTTACGCGCTTCCATATTGTTATGCTTTGTAAAGTAAAGATACAAACTTGTGTGACAATAGATGAATTGAAAAAAACGATATTAAGGCTTCTTAATATTACGGTAACAACGAATTAAGCGCGAGAAAGCTTTTACTCCCTTAAACAATACAGCTTTCTAAGTTTGCTAAATACGCAGGATCAACTTCTGCGCCAATACCAGGAGTATCATTGATACTTAAATGCATGCCTGTAAATTGAACGCCACCTATAACCGGGTCAGTCAAATGGCCCAACAAACATGTATCCATATCATAGTATTTGATATTGTCATGCGCCATTGCAAAGTGCATTTTTGCACTCAAGGCTAATCTGCTTTCGAGCATGCCACCCATCATGCATGGAATGTTATGCTGTTGGGCAAGGTTATGAATTTTTATGGCTTCTTGAATACCGCCACTTTTTGAAAATTTGATATTAATGGAATCGCATGCTTTTTGTGCAATCAACTTGCGCGCATCATGGTGTGTAAATACCGATTCATCAGCCATTATTTTTATGGGAGAAGCTTTGCATAATGCAGGTAACAAATCGTCCTGGTATTTATGCATCGGTTGTTCGCAAAATTCAATAGTATATTTTGACAGATTAGTTAATACGCCTAATGCATCATCGGATGACCAGCCTTGATTCGCATCAATGCGTAAAATAGTTTCATCTCCAATAGCTGTTCTTATTGCTTTTATCCTTTCCACATCTTCCGTAGGATGTTTGCCAAGCTTTACTTTTATAATGCGCACGCCTTTGGCGACAAAATCAATGGCTTGCGCTGCCATTTTTTGCGGGGTGTCAATGCCGATGGTTAAATCAGATTCGATGGATTTTTGTTGCCCTCCCAAAAAAGCATATAATGGTTGGTTGGCATGCTTTGCTGCAATATCATACAAGGCCATATCAAATGCGCTTTTGGCTGTATAGTTTCCAGCAATAATTAAATCTAGTTCGCTGAGTCGTTCTGTAATTGCTAATGGATTTTTACCTTTCCAAAAGGCAGCAAAATCCTTTGCTAACAGATAACAGCTTTGTTGTGTTTCACCCACAATCATGGGAAAAGCCGAGCACTCGCCATAACCAATAATCCCCTCATCAGTCACTACTTTGATGAGTATATTTTGTGCGTAATGCATGGTCCCTGTAGCAATGGTAAAAGGGACCATTGGAATTTTAAATTGATAAATATGGGTGGCTACAATTTTCAAGTACCTATTTTTTAAGATGCAGGTAAATTTACATTGTTTATTTAAACAATTTGACTACTGCTTTGTTATTTTATAAATTGCGTTAATCACATGGATAGTTTAAAAAATAAAAAAGTACTCATTGTGGGTGCGACAGGAGGTATTGGAGCCCATTTAGTTAAGTTAATTAATAATAGTGGTGCACAAGTGTGGATTGCTGGGCGTCAGTTAGCTAAATTAAATTTAATTGCAGAAACGAATCAATTGCCAGCATCGCAAATATTGGAAGTGGATTTGTCCAATACAGATGCTGTTCAAAGCTTTGTGAAAAAAATAGAAAATGAGGCTTTTGATATTTACATTAATGCAGCAGGCATTGGCATTATTAAACCATTGAATCAATTGGCGGTAGCTGATATGCAATTGTCCTACCAAGTGAATGTATTGAGCACTTTTGAAATTGTGAAGGCAATTTTACCTAAAATGATAGAGGTTAAAAAGGGGCTTATAATCAATATTCCTGGAATTTTAGGCAAAATCCCTATGTCGGGGGCAGCTGCCTATTGCGCAAGTAAATATGCATTGGTAGGTATGATGCAATCTATCAGAGAGGAATTGAAACGCACTGAAATAAGAATTACCCAAGTGTATCTTGGTGGGGTAGATTCTCCTTTCTGGGATAATATTGATTTAAGAGTACAAAGAGATAAAATGATACAAGCAGAGGAAGCTGCAAAATCGATTTGGTTTTTGTGCCAACAGCCTAGTTCTGGTGTGGTCAGTGAAATGGTTTTGCAACCATTTAATCATCAAGCAATTTAGCTTCTTTATTCTTTTGTCGTATAAGCAGAACTACCGATATTTGTAGTACGAATGAACGTTAGCATGAACCTATCTTTAGAAAATACCCAACATGCATTTGCCTATAAGTCAAATGCCGATTTACGTAAAGCCCGATTTTTATTTAGTGTAATTCAAAGCCCATTAGTTGTATCTATAGCAACGAATGTGACTCCATTTTTAATGAAGTCGGGATTGCCTATAAATGGATTAATTCGTAGTACCATTTTCAAACAATTTGTTGGCGGAGAAACCTTAGAAGATTCTGCAAGAGTAACCAAGCAATTGGGATCCTATGGCGTGCAAGTGATATTGGATTATGGAGTAGAGGCAAAAGAAGGGGAAGAAAATTTTGATGCAGTTACAGAAAAAATAATTGAAGCAGTTGAATTTGCTGCTACTGAAAAAAATGTGCCATTTGTTAGTGTGAAATTAACAGGTTTGGCCAGTATGAATTTATTAGAAACTTTGAACGAAGCGCCAAGATTACGCAGTGGTATTCATGATAGTGAAAGTCAAACTGCCGAGTGGGAAAGGGTTAGAGAAAGAATGTATGCAATTTGTGATGTTGCGAATGAAAAAGGTATTGGCATTTTAATAGATGCAGAGGAAACTTGGATTCAAGATCCGATTGATCGATTAGCCATTGAATTGATGGGTGTGTACAATAAAGAAAAAGTTGTGGTGTATAATACCTATCAATTATATCGCCATGATCGTTTACATTTTTTAAAGCTATCTCACAAGCTTGCAGTGGAAGGAAATTTTTTATTGGGTGCAAAATTAGTGCGAGGTGCCTACATGGAAAAGGAAAGAGAACGTGCTTTGGCGATGAATTATCCTTCACCTATTCATGACGATAAAAATGCTACAGATGCAGACTTCGATGCTGCTACTTTATATTGTATTCAAAACAAAGAAAATATTTCCTTGATTGTAGCTTCTCATAATGAGCATAGCAATTTAAGTATTGTTACAAAAATGCAAGAATTGGGCATGTCAAACAACGACACTAAAGTGCACTTTTCACAATTGTTTGGGATGAGCGACCATATTAGCTTTAATATGGCATTGGAAAATTACAATGTTAGCAAGTATTTGCCTTTTGGACCTATTCAGGACGTAATTCCATATTTGATGCGTCGTGCACAGGAAAACTCCAGTGTAAACGGTCAAACTAACCGTGAATTATTGTTAATCAGAAAGGAATTGGCCAGAAGAAAGGCAAAAAAATGATTTCTACATAATGGGTATTGGTTGTAAATTGCACTATGCAACAATACCTGAATTTATTACAACATATTATTGACGAAGGGACTCCGAAAACCGATCGAACGGGTACAGGAACCAAAAGTTGTTTTGGATATCAAATGCGATTTGATCTTTCCAAAGGCTTCCCATTGGTCACTACCAAAAAGTTACATCTTAAAAGTATCATCTATGAATTATTATGGTTTTTAAAAGGAGATACTAATATTAAATATTTAAAAGACAACGGCGTTCGTATATGGGATGAGTGGGCGAATGAAAATGGGGACCTTGGTCCGGTATATGGAAAACAATGGCGCAGTTGGGAAGGGGCGAATGGGGTTGTTGTAGATCAAATTAAAGATTTAATTCATCAAATTAAAACCACACCCGATAGCAGACGATTAATTGTAAGCGCTTGGAATGTAGGTGATTTATCAAAGATGGCTTTGATGCCTTGTCATAATATGTTTCAGTTTTATGTGGCGGATGGAAAACTAAGTTGTCAATTATACCAACGTAGTGCGGATGTTTTTTTAGGTGTGCCTTTTAATATAGCTTCCTATGCATTATTGACGATGATGGTTGCGCAAGTATGCGATCTACAATATGGCGATTTTGTGCATAGTTTTGGCGATGTTCATTTGTATAATAATCATGTGGAGCAAGCGCAATTGCAATTGTCCAGAACCACTTTCCCATTACCTACTATGAAAATAAATCCAGCTGTGAAAGATATTTTCAGTTTTGAATTCAGTGATTTTACTTTGGAAGATTACCAATCTCATCCTTCTATAAAAGCTCCTGTAGCGGTATAAAATTAGTATTATGAATATTACCTTAGTCGTAGCTGCTTCTGACAATAATGTCATTGGAAAGGACAATCAATTGCTATGGCACTTGCCTAAGGATATGCGTTTCTTTAAAAATACCACCTGGGGTTTGCCGATACTTATGGGAAGAAAAACTTTTGAATCTCTGGGAAATAAGGTGTTGCCTGGACGATTAAATTTAATTTTATCAAATCAAAAAAATATTAAAACCAATGGAGCTACATTGGTTCATTCTTTGCAGGATGCAGTGAATTTAGCAGCAAAACAGGATTACAAACAACTGATGGTAATTGGAGGCGGCCAAATTTATGAACTTGCTTTGCCTTTAGCACACACCATCATGCTGACTAGGGTGCATACCACCATTGAAGGAGATGCTTTTTTCCCAGCATTAAATGAGGATTGGGTTAAGAAGGAATCCACTTTTTACAATAGTGATGAGAAGCATTCTTATTCATTCGATATTGAATGTTGGCAAAGAAAATAAAATATGCATTCAAACGTCCAGCTCGCTATAAAATTCATTAAATATTATTTAACCGCTTCCAACGGAAAAGGACACGGTATTCATTCTCCATTTGTTTACGATTTTATTAGAAAAGTTTTAAATAAAACCAATGTACCTGAAAATGCGTTAGAGATAGAGTCGCGACGAAATTCTTTGGAGTCGAATACAACCATAATTGAAGTACTAGATCGAGGTGCGGGTTCTCGAACATCTGAATTAAAAAAAAGAGCAATCAGCAGTATTGCGAAGTCGGCACTGAAACAAAAAAAAATAAGCCAATTATTATATCGGATGGGTGTTTATTTCAATCCCGATAATATTTTAGAAATGGGTACTTGCTTTGGTATAACATCGAGTTATTTAGCCATGTCCAAGCCGAACCAAACCTTGGTCACCATGGAAGGAGCGCCTGCAATAGCGAAAGAAGCCCAAACTACTTTTGATTCATTAGATATGAAAAATATACATATTGTCGAAGGCGATTTTGCGACAAGTCTTCCAGCATATTTAAATTCAATCCCGCATATTGGTATGGTGTATATTGATGGTAATCATCGCTATGCGCCTACCATGGAATATTTTAAACTTTTATTAAGTAAAGTAAACGAGCATTCTGTTTTAATTTTTGATGATATTTATTGGAGTAGTGAAATGGAAAAAGCTTGGACCGAAATTAAAAAGCAGAAGGAAGTAACTTTAACTATAGATTTATTTTATATTGGCATTGTTTTTTTTAGAAAAGAAAATAAAGAAAAGCAACATTTTACCATTAGATATTAATTTAAATATAAATAATTGTTACCTACACCATTTTTAGATTCGCTAGCAGGCTTGCCTGGGTTCGATAAAAACGATTTTGAGCAAGTTCATGCCCAAGGAGAACAAATCACATCAGTTAGGTTAAATAAGTATAAGCAATTTAATTTAGCAGCGCATCCTTTTTTAAATACTGCTGAACCTATGTCATGGTGTGATCAGGGGCTTTATTTAAATGAGCGTCCGCTATTTGTGTTAGATCCCTTATGGCATGCGGGTGCTTATTATGTGCAAGAGGCCAGTAGTATGTTTATACAACATTTATTGCATCACTTAAATATGGATACCAAATCCATAGTACTTGATTTGTGTGCTGCACCCGGTGGGAAAAGTACTTTATTAGCAAACTGGTTTAAAGATGGATTGGTCGTTGCCAATGAAACCATTAAAGGGCGAAATGCGATCTTGGTGGAAAATATTTCCAAATGGGGCGCTGATAATATGATTGTCACGCAGAATGATCCAGGACATTTTAAAGCCTTGCCTGCTTTTTTTGATTTAGTGATGATTGATGCACCTTGCAGTGGCAGTGGTTTATTTCGTAAAGATGTTTCTGCAATTTCAGAATGGAGTTTGGATCATGTGCAACATTGTAGTTTAAGACAACAAAGAATCATTGAAGAGTCGTTGGATACTTTAAAAGAAGGAGGCTATTTGGTTTATTCCACTTGTTCTTATTCCTTTGAAGAAGATGAAAAAATAATGGATCAAATTGCAAATTTACCAGGAATGGTGAATGTTAAAATTCCAGTGCCGGCATCCTGGAATATTATCTCCTGTGAAAGTCCCGAACATCAATGTCAAGGATTCAGATTTTATCCTGACAAAATAAAAGGGGAAGGTTTTTTTATTTCTGTATTTAAAAAAGAAACAACTAGCGATAGCAATACTACTGCTGATACATTTAAATTTACACCCTTATCAAAGAATGAATTAGTGGTTGCGAAGTCATATTTTGAATTACCCGCTACGCATCAATACTTATCACATCAAAATAGTATGATTGCAATTCCGATTTTATTTGAAGCATCTATTTTGTCTATTTTGAGTAATTTATATGTAAAAAAATTGGGATTGGATTTGGGTGCAGTGAAAGGGAAGGACTTTATTCCATCTCATGCTTTGGCAATGAGCTATTGGTCCAATTTACCTTTTGCAACCCTTGAAGTGGATACGCAAACAGCGCTCAATTACTTAAGACGCGCGGAGGTACAATTAGATGGAAATGTGGGTTGGCATTTGATCAAGTACCAAAGTATTGCACTTGGATGGGCTAAATTATTACCCAATAGAGTGAATAATTACTATCCAAATGAATGGAGAATATTGAATTACTAGTATTTACATATACTATTTAGTTAACATACTAATTTTTAGCCTTTTCTTTGCACTTGATTTTTGTACCTTTGCGGTATGTTTAAATATGGCCTTTTATTGTTCTTGTTAATAGTAAGCGCTTTTGCCCCGGGGTATAGTATTGCCCCTTTGCAAGTAAAATCAGCCAAAAAACAGGTGCCCCAGAAAAAAACGGCAACAACAAGTAAAAAAAATACCAAAGCAAGCAAAAAAGTAACTCAAAAAAAGGGAGTGAATACTGTTGCAAAAAAGGGCAGTGCTGTAAAAACGGCCACTGCAAAAAATAAAATCAGTTCCAAAAAATCAATACGAAAAAGACCCACTCATAAAAAAGGGGGTGTAAAACGAAAGTCTCGTTATCGTTCCAAGTATATGGCGGTTAAAAAAGTGGATACAGTACGTCTAAATACGTTGCAGGTCATTTCTTTAAATAAAGAAAAAGTAAGAATCAACGATAGTTTACATAATGCACTAATCAGTCATCAAGGGGAAGGAAGTAATACGACTAAAGTGGATGAAGGTTATTTTGCAACATTATTTTCAGATCAAAAAAAATCTGCCTCATTTCAAACTTTAGATGGCACTGCTTCTGTATTTAAAAGTATCAGTGGGTGGCAAGATAAAAAGTTTTATTTATTGACCAATGAAATTCCCATTGGAACAATTGTAAAAATTACCACTGCCGATTTTAAAACCATTTGCGCTAAAGTGATTAATGCACTTCCAGATGTGAGCAATTCAATTCAATATAGGTTGAGTGATGCTGCTGCAGCAATTTTAGGTATCACCAACAAAACTTTTCAGATTACCGTCACTTATTAATTCTATTTTATGAAATGTAAATTATTTGTATCCCTTATGTGTATGGGATTTGTATTAGTAAGTTGTGGACAGGCTAACTCAAATGGGGATCAGGCAGTGTCAGCAAGTTCAAATAGCGGCGAAACAATTACTGCAGCAGCTTTTAAACAAGCTATTGCTATTCCTGGTGTACAAGTATTAGATGTGCGCACTGCGAATGAATTTAATGGCGGTCATATTGCCCATGCATTGCAAGCGAATTGGATGGACAAAACTGAATTTACAGATCGTACACAACATTTGGATAAAACCCAGCCTATTTATATTTATTGTCAAGCGGGTGGTCGAAGTGCATCTGCCCAATCATTTCTAATTGAAAAAGGGTTTAAGGTAATCAATTTAGAAGGGGGTATGAGCAATTGGAAAATGAATGGATTGCCTGTGGATGGGGCTGGTAATGTGCCACAAATGCGCACCACGGATTTCGAAAAAGTGATTGCAACTAACAAGATTGTATTGGTGGATATTGGCGCAGATTGGTGTCCGCCGTGTCGAAAAATGTTACCAGTATTAGAATCATTAAAAAAACAACCCGCTAATCCCTTTTATTTTTTAGCAGTGGATGGCGGCAATGATATTGATGTGATGAAAGCATTACATTCTGAAGGTTTGCCTACATTTATCATTTTTAAAAATGGCAAAGAAACATGGAGGCATCAAGGTATTGTATCACTGGAAGATTTAAATAACGCGCTGAAATAAATATATCTGCAACAAGATTTATTAAGGCAGTTTTCTCAATATTATTTTATCTTGATTTTAAGTTGGTTTTCGATAACCTCTTAAGAAGTCTATAATTGGCATGCGCTTTTTACCTTCCCATTGAATATCCGCAAGCCCAATATATCCATCCTTGCATGCAATTTTTGCAAATGTTTTTCCATCGGTTACAAAAGTTCCTGGCACTTCAGTTGGGGGTCCTTCAATCATCTGTGTTAAAAAAAGTTTTATAATCTTCCCATCAATCTTTGTAATAGCACCAGGAAAAGGCGCTAAACCTCTTATTAGATTATGTATGGATGCGCATGGTTTCTCCCAATCTATTTCACAATCCTTGGTAAAAATTTTCGGTGCATGTTGTAGTGTCTCATTACCAATAACTTGTTCCTGCGGGACTGCTTTAATGCTATTGTCAAATAATCCATGCAATGTTTTTACTAATAATTGCGCGCCCACTTCCATCATGGTGTCATGTATTTCACCTGCAGTATTATTAGGCGCAATAGGGATACGATCCTGTAATAATATGGCGCCTGTGTCAATGGCATGTTGTAATTGAAATGTGGTGACACCCGTTTCTTTTTCACCATTAATAATAGCCCAATTTATCGGTGCTGCGCCCCGGTATTGTGGTAATAATGATCCATGCACATTTAAAGTGCCCAAGGGGGGAAATGACCAAATTTTTTCCGGCAACATTCTGAATGCAACCACCACTTGTAAGTCCGGTTCCCATTGTTTTAATGCTTCAAAAAAATCAGGCGATTTTAATTTTTCAGGTTGTAAAATAGGTAAGTTATGGGCTAGGGCAAACTGTTTAACCGCGCTTTGTTGTAGCTGCATGCCTCTGCCTGCAGGTTTATCCGGCGCTGTAACCACACCCACCACATTCATTTTTGCTTGCAATAATGCACTTAAAGAAGCAACCGCGAAAGCCGGGGTACCCATAAAAACAATCCTTGGTTTATTGTCCATGGGGCAAAGTTAGTTTATCTGTCATAATTATGTACTTTTGCGCTTTGCACCCTAGGTGCTTTATTAAAAATAAAACAATATGCAACAAGTAAAAAATGGGGATACCATTCAAGTGCATTATCACGGTACATTGACTAGTGGTGAAACATTTGATTCCTCAACAGGTAGAGCTCCTTTAGAATTTGAAGTAGGTGCAGGTATGGTGATTCCAGGATTTGACAGCGGCGTGCTTGGAATGACTGTTGGCGAGAAAAAAACAATACAAATCCCATTTGCGGAGGCGTATGGTCCAAAACAACCTGAAATGATTGTTGAATTCCCTAAATCGCAGTTCCCTGCCGATTTAAATCCAACCATTGGAATGGCTTTGACGATGAATAATGGTCAAGGACAACAATTCCAAGTAACCGTGGTTGAAGTGAAAGAGGAAGTAGTAGTTTTAGATGCGAATCATTCTTTGGCAGGACAGGATTTAACCTTTGCTTTAGAATTAGTAAGTATTGATACTCCTTCTAAAATAATTATGCCTTAATTACATAAGATATTTTTTGAAAGGCTTTCTTGTTTTCATTCAGCGATGCGAACAGAAAGCCTTTTTTTATTGCTTAATTCAAATTATCTTCAAGCTTCATTTTGGTAATTAAAATAGTTTAAAAAATTAATTATGTCATTTGATCAGTTAGCTATTGCGGAACGATTTATGCGTTATGTTCAAATTGATACGCAGAGTGATCCCGATAGCACTAGTTTCCCTTCAACCGACAAGCAACTTAATTTAGCCAAACTATTGGTGGAAGAATTGAAAGCTATGGGCATCTTGCAAGTATCGTTGGATGCACACGGCTATGTAATGGCAACAATTCCTTCGAATACAGTTGCGCAAAAACCAGTGTTGTGTTTTTGTGCACATATGGATACCGCTCCCGATTGCAGCGGCACTGATGTGAAACCCATTTTACATAAAAATTATAATGGACAGCCATTGGTGTTGCCCGATGATCATTCTCAAGTAATTTCAACGGATGCTTATCCTTATTTGAAAAATTTTATTGGCAAGGAAATTATTACCGCCTCTGGAAATACTTTGTTAGGTGCAGATGACAAGGCAGGTGTTTCAATTATTATGTCCTTTGCGGAATACTTAATGCATCATCCTGAAATTTTACATGGGACTATTAAATTATTATTTACACCCGATGAAGAAGTAGGAAGAGGCACTGATTTTTTGGACTTAAAAAAATTAGGTGCCGATTATGCATATACTTTAGATGGGGGTGAATTAGGATGTTTTGAAATGGAAACTTTTAGTGCTGATTATTTATCGATGGATATTCATGGCGTTATTGCGCATCCGGGTGCAGCCAAAGGGGTGCTGCAAAATGCCATTAAAATAGCAGGTGAAATTATTGCCGCATTACCTAAGCAGTCGTGGAGTCCAGAGCATACAGAACAAAGGGAAGGCTTTGTGCACCCGAATCATATTTCAGGAGGTGCAGAAAAAGCAAGATTAGAATTTTTAATTCGTGATCATGACACGCGCCAGCTAAAAGATCATGTCAATAAATTAAAATCGATTGCCGATCAGGTCTTATTGCAAAATCCTGATTTTTCGAAAGCCCATATTACCTATACGATTAAAGAGCAATATAGAAATATGCGTGAGGTCATCGATCTTCATCCCATTTTAGTGGAAAACGCATTAGCTGCTTATAAAAAAGCAGGTGTTGTGCCCATTGTGGAACCCATTCGAGGGGGTACGGATGGTAGCAGGTTAAGTTTTTTAGGACTTCCGGCACCCAATATTTTTACGGGTATGCAGGCAATACATAGCAAGCATGAGTGGATTGGCGTTTCTGATATGCAAAAGTCGGTGGAAGTGCTTGTTAATTTGGTGGAAATATTTTAACAAATTGATAGTTATTCACATGCACCCATTTTCAAATAAAACCTTTTAACTTTAAAAAATAAATTGAACGCCATGTTATTCTTATTACAAGTTGCCGAAAATAAAATATCCTTATTCAGCTTATTGCAAAAAGGGGGGTACATCATGTATCCATTATATCTTTTATTAGTGATTGCGATTTATGTTTTTTTTGAGCGAATGATTGCTATTAAAAAAGCAGGAACCATTGATCCTAAGTTTATGCTTATTATTCGTGATAATATTATTTCTGGAAATTTGGGTGCAGCTAAAACATTGGCAAAAAATACAGATAATCCTGTGGCAAAGATGATTGAAAAGGGAGTCATGCGTATTGGTAAGCCATTAGATGCTATAGAAAAGAGTATGGAAAATGTAGGTAAGCTTGAAATGTATTCTATGGAGAGAAATTTAAATATTTTATCATTGGTGGCAGGAATTGCACCCATGTTTGGGTTCTTAGGAACAATTATAGGGATGGTGCAATTGTTTTATGGTATTGCATCCACTGGCGAGTATACTTTAAATACCATTGCAGGCGGTATTTATACAAAAATGATCACGTCGGCTACTGGTTTAATTATTGGTTTGATTGCTTATGTAGGGCATAACTATTTAACAACTCAAATTGACAAAACAGCCAATAAAATGGAAACAGCGAGTGCTGATTTTTTAGATATTTTACAAGAGCCTACTCATTCTTAATCTACCAATTATGAATTTAAAATCTAGATTAAGAAATTCCCCTGAAGTGCATACTGGCGCATTGAATGATATTCTTTTTATTTTATTATTGTTCTTTTTGATTGTATCTACTTTAGCAAATCCAAATGTCATTAAAGTATCAAATCCTAAGTCATCCACAGATACCAAGGCCAAACAAACAGTGGTGGTGACCATTGATAAGGAACAAAAATTATTTATTGGTGCTGCGCCTGTTAGCATAGATTCATTGGCTAGCCAATTAAAAATATTTTTAGCAAAGGAAACGGACAAACCCTCGGTGGTCATCAATGGGGATAGTGTTGCAAGTTTAGGCACCACCATTAGAGTCATGCAAATTATAAAGCAATTAGGTGCAACGCCTGTGATCGCTGTTGATCCTTCTCGCTAATTATACTCCTTGTTTTGGTTTTAGGCTTGCTCGAATCATTCGATCTTTTCCAAACATATCTTTTCTTAATTCTGCGTGATAGCCCATTTCGTCAAACAAGGTTTGGATGGCTTTGCCTTGGTCATAATGCATTTCAAAAAATAATTGCCCATTGGGGTTTAGGCATTGCTTACCTAGTCTTCCGATGATTCTATAAAAAATTAAAGGATCTTCATTGGTGACAAATAACGCGAGTGCGGGTTCGTAATTTTTTACTTGCACTTGCATATTTACTTTTTCATTAAATGGAATATAGGGTGGGTTGCTCACAATAATATCATAATTGCTTGGCATGGAAGCAGACATTAAAATATCCTGTTGTATCCATTCAATATTTGCATTTAATTGTGTTGCATTTAATTTAGCGACCGCTAATGCACCTTCGCTAATATCTAATCCACACAAACTGCAATCAGGCAAGGCTGTTTTTAATGCAATAGGTATGCAGCCGGAGCCTGTTCCAATATCAATGATATGTAATGGCTTATTAATAATTTCCGCATATTCAAGGACCCATTCTACTAACTCTTCAGTTTCAGGGCGTGGTATTAATACCTGATCATTAACTATATATTCTTTACCCATAAACCAAGCTTTACCTAAAATATATTGTATGGGTTTTCCTTTGGCTAATTCTTCCCCATATTTCTTCAGCTCATTTAATTGCACTTCGCTTAACTGATCGCTTTTATGAATGACTTGTTGTAGTTGGTTGTTTCCAGTAACATGTTCAAATAACATGGACAATAAGCTGTTCAGTTCAATGGCGTCAAATTGATCTGCTAGTTGCGCTTTTAATGCTTGTTTGCTTTCAAGTAAAGTCATACTGCAATGTTACTAATGATTACGCATTATGAACTAGCTTTGCATCAAATAATTATAAATACTATTTATTCCCTGCATGAGTCCCTTTCATTACAATACCATCGAGCAAACGGCCATGGCTGAATTTAAGGATCGTGGCAGCAGATTTATTGCTTATGCTTATCCAGCACAAAGTATTGATCAGTGTAAAAAATTAGTCGCACAATTAAAAAAGGAACACCCCAAAGCGGTACATCATTGCTTTGCTTATCGTCTAGGTGTTGATGGCGTTACCTTTAGGGTGAGTGATGATGGCGAGCCTTCTGGAACAGCAGGGCGCCCTATTTTGGGTCAAATGGATAGCAAGGAATTAACCAATGTGCTAGTGGTGGTAGTCCGTTATTTTGGCGGCAGTTTATTAGGCGTGCCTGGTTTAATTCATGCTTATAAAACGGCCACTTCATTGGCATTGCAGTTAACACCACAAATTCAAAAAGCAGTGGAGTTGAACTATGAAATTAATTTTGATTACCATCAAATGAATGAAGTGATGATGGTTTTAAAACAATACAATTGTTCTGTGGTTTCTCAATCGGCACAATTATTTGTTTCTTTAAAAGTGGGTATTCCTACATTTCGATTGGATGAAGTCATGAACAAGTTAAATGATCTTAAAGGGGTAAGTTATTCAACCACTTTAGTAGTTTAATGACTGCTTAATATTTATAAAATCCTTCCCCTGTTTTAACGCCTAATTTTCCCTCGGCAACTTTTTGTACCAATAAACCTGCAGGCGCATATTTTGAATTATTGAATCCTGCTTCCATGATCTCTAAAATATTTTTGCAAACATCGAGCCCAATGTAATCGGCTAGTTGCAAAGGCCCCATGGGGTGGGCCATGCCTAATTTCATAATTTGATCAATGGTGCCAGCGTCGCTGACGCCCTCCGACAAAGCAATAATTGCTTCATTAATCATGGGCATTAAAATTCGATTTGCGATAAATCCAGGAAAATCGTTCACAACGCAAGGTATTTTACCTAATTGTTCCGTTAAGGATACAATTGTTTTAGTAACTGAGGGATCTGTTTCTTTGCTATTAATTACTTCCACTAATTTCATCACAGGTACCGGATTCATAAAATGCATTCCTATCACTTGGGTAGGTCTTTGTGTAGCTGCGGCTAGTTCACTTATAGAAATGCTTGATGTGTTTGTTGCTAATATGCAATTAGGCTTTGCATATGTATCCATGGCTGCGAATATCTTTTTTTTAACAACACTATTTTCGGTGGCGGCTTCAATAATTAAATCAGCATCTCCAATACCGGTATTCAAATCAGTATAAGTGGTTATATTGGAAAGAAGGGTTTCTTTACTAGTAGCGGTAAGGGTTCCTTTGGCAATTTGTCGATCTGCGTTTTTTTCAATGGTGCTGATGGCCTTGTCTAAAGCTGATTGATTGGTGTCTATTAAACGTACTAAAAAATGATGTTGTGCAAATACATGTGCAATACCATTTCCCATGGTTCCTGCGCCAATGACTGCAATCATTTTCATGTATTATTTTTTTCTTGATTTATAATCACCCCTTTTCCATGAGTTAATAAAACTTTTCCAAGCTGCAGGGTTTAATATATTCATTGGCGGCAATTGACCTGAATAATAATATTTTGATGCCTGCTGGTTGAGCGATGCGCCAACTGCTTCTTTCCCATCAAAAGGTAAACTAGATAAGATGATTCTTTTTTGACTTGCGCTAGTGTTTTTTCTTGCCGTTTCGTATAAGTCGTCGTCGATTTTTGCATTCACAAAATCGCGTTCAAATTGAGCTCTGGTAGGACGCGGTTTTAAAATAGTGGCAGGTAAAAAATTAGTGTCATTGATCATTAATTGAATCACACTATATTGGTTGCCTTCTAAATTTTCGGGGATGCTGATAGTTCTATTTTTAAACCCAATACAAGAGAAGGTAATATTCTCTCCTTTATTAACTGCAATCGAAAATACCCCATCGTTATTGGTGATCGTGCCTCGTCCTTTTTTATTTACCACCACACTTGCAAATGGAATGGCTTTTAAACTATCTGCAGTCATCACCACTCCATACAATTGTACGACCGAATCACGGTAAATATCGGGCGCGGTAGATTGCGCAAAATTGGTGAATGGCGTTAATGCAAAAACGATTAAAAGTGTAAATAAGTGAACTTGTCGCATGTGGTGCAAAATTAAGGGGCAATCCTTAAAAAACCACACCATTTTTTATGATCAAAATGGCCTGTTTTTAGTATAAAAATGGATAATCCTCCAATTAAAACTGCAAAATAAGCCTATTGAGACTTAACTTTGCACGTCGCTATTTTTTTAACAAAAACTTTCAAAATGACAGTGGATTTGATACTAAAAGCATTAAGTAATGTGCAGGAGCCGGATTTGGGTAAGGACTTGGTTACTTTGAATATGATTACCGATTTAGTAGTGGATGGGGATAACGTAAGTTTTACCATTGTATTAACTACACCAGCATGTCCAATGAAGGATTTGATGAAAAATGCTTGTGAAAATGCAATTAAATTATTGGTCAATAAGCAGGCGATTGTTACTGTTAACTTTACTTCAAATACAACCAGTAGAAGACAGGATGAGAAATCGGTTTTAGCGCAAGTGAAAAATATTATTGCGGTAGTAAGTGGCAAGGGCGGTGTTGGTAAAAGCACGGTATCTGCAAATTTAGCATTGGCATTAGCGGAAGGAGGTGCAAAAGTTGGATTAATGGATGCGGATATTTATGGCCCTAGTGTACCTATTATGTTTGGTGTTCGTGGACAACGCCCGTTGATGAAAGATGATAACGGTAAAGGAATTATTTTGCCTATGGAAAAATTTGGTATTCGTTTAATGAGTATCGGTTTGTTAGTGGATGAAAAAGATGCGGTGGTTTGGAGAGGTCCAATGGCAAGTAGTGCTATTCGCCAATTTATCACAGATGTGGATTGGGGAGAGTTAGATTATTTAGTGATTGATATGCCTCCTGGAACAGGCGATATACATTTAACAATTATGCAAACGGTGCCTGTTACTGGGGTAGTAATTGTGACTACACCACAAACTGTGGCACTCGCAGATGCTAAAAAAGCAATCGCGATGTTTGGCCAAGCAAATATTAAAGTGCCGATCATTGGGTTGGTTGAAAATATGGCTTATTTTACCCCGGAAGAATTACCGAATAATAAATATTATTTATTTGGAAAAGAAGGTGGTCGCAACTTAGCGGAAGAATATGATTTGCCATTCCTTGGTCAAATACCATTGGTGCAATCTATAAGAGAAGGCGGAGATGAAGGCGTACCTGCGATGGTTGGGAAAGATGAAATTTCTAAAAATGCTTTGCGGACCGTAGTTTCACAAGCAGTCCGACAAATTGCCATTCGTAATGCCAATCTTCCTAAAACACAAACGATTAATGTTGAATAATGGCTAATCAAAAAATAATTATTGCGATTGACGGATTTTCCTCCTGTGGTAAAAGCACGTTGGCAAAAGCCATGGCAAAAAATTTGCAATATGTTTTCATAGATACCGGGGCCATGTATCGTGCAGTTGCTTTATTTTTTTTAAGAACAGGAATTGATTTTGACAACAATTTCGACATTGCAGCTGCGTTAAACAAAATCACACTTCAATTCAAATACAATCCGGCAACTTTGCAGAGTGATATGTATTTAAATGAGGAGAATGTAGAACAAGAAATTCGGGAAATGCGGGTAAGCCAAAAAGTAAGTGAAGTGGCCGCCATTGCCCTTGTAAGAGATTTTGCTGTGGCACAGCAGCAAGCCATGGGCAAATCAAAAGGTATTGTCATGGATGGACGAGATATTGGAACGGTTGTTTTTCCAAAAGCAGAATTAAAAATATTTGTTACTGCTAGTCCTGATATTAGAGTGCAAAGAAGATTTTTGGAATTAAGTGCAAAAAATCCAGCAATTAAGGTTGAAGAAATTGCAGAAAATTTACAACACCGTGATTTGATTGATACCACCCGGGAACACAGTCCTTTGAAACAAGCGGATGATGCCTTGGTTTTGGACAATTCAAATATGAGTAGAGAAGAACAACTGACCATTGCATTACAATGGGCGCAAGAGCGCATTAGTCAAGCCAATAATTAAAAAAATTATCTTATTGGATTTAATTGATCCATTTTGCTTCTATTGCTTTTAATGCATCTGAAACATGATAGTAGTCGGCTATTTGTCGAATAACTGCTTCTACCACTGTGTCGGGGCAGCTAGCACCACTGGTCATTAAGATGGTCGTAGGTTGTTTTGTTGGCAAATAATTTGTAATAATGGCTTGATCCTTGTTTCTCCAATTCGTGTTTAGTAGGGTGTTGGGGTCAATGAGCTTTTCGGGACCATCAATAAAGTAAGTGGGTAATTTATTTTCACAAAGTTCCACCAAATGGGAACTGTTGCTACTATTTTTTCCACCCATGACAAACGCGATATCTGCAGGAATTTCTAATAAGCTATTGACTGCTGTTTGATTATCATTGGTGGCGTAACATAAGGTGTCACGGGTATCTGCAAAGTGAACGGACAATTCGGATTCGCCGAATTTGTTAACCATCACAGTTTTTAAATAGTCCGAAATGGCTTGAGTGTCTGTAGCCAATTGCGTGGTTTGATTTACTACCCCAATTTTTTCTAAGTCAATTGCGGGATTAAAATTTTCAGAATATTTTCCGTTGAAATAGGAATAAAAATGGGATACAGGTAATTCGCCAGAAATTATTTTTCCTAATTCAATGGTATCTTCCATGTCATTCACAATCAAGGTTGGACTATTCTCAGCTGCATGAGAAAAAGTGGCCCTTGTTTCTTCATGCTTGGGTTTCCCATGAATTATAATCGAATATCCTTTTTTTGAAATTTGAGCACTTCGGTTCCAAACTTTTTCAACAAAGGGACAAGTGGTATTATATTTTTGCACTTCAATGCCAATGGCATTTAATTTTTTTTCCATTTCAATGGTCGTTCCAAAGGCAGGGATAATTACAATATCTTCCTTGGTTAAGGATGCCAATGATATCAATTCATTGCCATTCGTATCTTGTAAAAATTTTACTCCTTTTCGAAGTAAGTCAGCATTTACTTGTGGGTTGTGAATCATTTCACTTAATAAAAAAATTCTTTTTCCTTGATTTGATTCAATGGTTTTGTAGGCAATTTCTATCGCATTTTCAACACCATAACAAAAACCAAAGTGGCGTGCTAAATATATTTTCAAATTACCTAAATCAAGTAGGGTAGGTTGCGTGTCTTTTTTAAGTTTATCTTCTTCCTTTCTTTTTTCTTTAATTGCAGAAATCAGAGAGCTACGATAACCTAATGGGACCTCAAAATGCTTCATTTTATTACTTTTATTCTATAACAAAGACAAAAGTACATTGTTCCCCTCTTTTTACCCTATTTTTTAGCTAAAGCCTATCTAAAAAGTGACATACTCCTTTTCCCCGCTTATCTTTGCGCCATGCATTATGTATCAGTAGAAGGATTGACCAAAAGTTACGGAATTACCCCCCTTTTTAAGGGCATTAGTTTTAATATCAATGAAGGTGACCGCATTGCCTTAATTGCTCGAAATGGGGTTGGAAAAAGCACTTTATTGCGCATTTTATCAGGTAAAGAACATCCTGACGCAGGCACTTGTAAAATACATAAGGATGTACACTTGGTCATGTTTGAACAGGAGCCACAGTTTATAGAATCTGCTACGGTGACACAAAACTTATTTAATCAGGAACATCCAACCATGAAAGCCATAAGTAATTATGAGATGGCTATGGAAACGGAGGATGAGGATTTAATTACCAATGCGATTATGGAGATGGAGGAAAATAATGCATGGGATTTTGAATCCAAAGTAAAAACTATTTTAACGCAATTAAATATTCACCATTTAGAGCAACCAGTATCAAAATTAAGTGGCGGACAACGCAAGCGCGTTTCATTGGCAAAAACTTTAATTCAAATTGGTTTCGAGCCTAAGCATGTTTTATTATTAATGGATGAGCCTACGAATCATTTGGATTTAAACATGATTGAGTGGTTGGAGAATTATTTGGAGCAGGAAAAAGTGACTTTATTATTGGTTTCGCATGATCGTTATTTTTTAGAGGCAGTGACAGATGAGATTTGGGAACTAGAGCGTGAGAAATTATATAGTTACAAGGGTGACTATGAAAATTATTTGGAAAAGAAAGCAGCAAGAATTGAATCGGAATTAGCTAGTATAGATAAAGCAAAAAACACATTCAGAAAGGAATTGGAGTGGATGCGCAAACAACCCAAGGCAAGAACAACTAAAAGTAAAAGTAGGCAGGATAATTTTTACGAAGTAGAAGCAAAGGCCAAACAAAAAATTGACGATACCAATTTGCAATTAGATATGAAAATGACCCGATTGGGGGGTAAGATTATTGAAGCAAAGAAAGTGTACAAATCTTATGGTGAATTAATCGTATTGAAAGGCTTTGATTATACATTTAGCAAAGGGGAGCGCATTGGTATAGTTGGCAAGAATGGCGTTGGTAAATCCACATTTTTACAAATTTTACAAGGCATTACGCAGCCAGATAGTGGTAAAATTAATGTGGGGGATACCATTGTATTTGGACACTTTTCACAGGAGGGCTTGGTATACAAAAAAGATATGCGGGTGATTGAGTACTTAAAAACATTCGCAGAACAATTTCCACTTGCAAGTGGAGGCTCCTTAAGTGCTGCGCAATTTTTAGAATTGTTTTTATTTACACCAGACAAACAATACACCTATTTAAGTGCGTTAAGTGGTGGCGAAAAGAAGCGATTACAATTATTGACCATACTTTTTAAGAATCCTAACTTTTTAATTTTAGATGAACCTACCAACGATTTAGACTTACCTACCCTTGCTGTCCTTGAGCAATTCTTGATTGATTTTTCGGGTTGTGTATTACTCGTTTCGCATGATCGTTATTTTATGGATAAATTAGTGGACCATTTATTTATTTTTGAGGGTGATGGCGTGATTAGGGATTATCCTGGAAATTATACACAATACCGTATTCTTGAAAAGTCAAATCAAAGCTTAGCATCTCTGAGTTCAGATATTACTTCTGCCAAAGAATTTGATGCAAAAAAGGGATCTCCCGCAATTGCAGCGCCAGCAACAACGGCCATCAATAAAAAAGGGGTAGATAAAATGACTTTTAAGGAAAAGCATGAGTTAGATACGCTAAATAAAACGATGCCTGAATTAGAAAGTAAAAAGGAGTCACTCACTGATCAATTAAATGCCCCCAATCTTGATTATAATGAAATTATCAAGTTAAGTGAACAATTGGGTATAATAAATAATGAATTAGAGGCCGCTGAGTTAAGATGGCTTGAGCTATCTGAAAAACAACAGGCGTAAGCAATTATTCAATTTTATTTCTAAAAGGCGTATGCCTCAAATCTACTTGCCTTCATTTTTTGAGGCATAAGAATTCATGTGTCAATATTTTATAATACTAATTTGGTTTAAGAAAGAAGTCGATAAATATTTTATCAGGCATTTCATCATTAAACTAAAAGCTTATGAAACCTATTGAGCGCATTGCCATGTATCTAAAATTTAGAAACATTAATCCGTATTCGTTTGAAAAGAAAATTAAATTGTCCAATGGGTATTTTTCAAAACAACTAAGGCATCTAGGTTCAGTAGGTTCGGATATATTAATTAAAGTACATGAGCATTATCCCGACTTGAATATTTTATGGGTATTGATTGGCGAGGGCCAAATGATTTGTGACGACTGGGTGGGAGACCAAG
>CALLKA010000196.1 GCA_938008665.1 uncultured Bacteroidota bacterium | reverse complement strand
CACCACCACAAGCAGTTAAAGCAGCGATAGCGAAGATTGCGAATACTTTTTTCATAAAATTTGTTTTAAATTAATTAATTAATACTCTTAATACAAAAAGGGTAAAAAGGTAACCTTCTGCCCTTAAAAAATATAAAAGAACCCTTTTTGGGTTACTTTTGCCTCAAATACGTATAAATACCTTGAAAGCTGAATTGAATGAACAAGCCCTATTAAAGGGATTAGCTCAAAATGACTCCAAAGCAGTGGAAACACTCTATAAAAGTCATTTTACGATGATTCAGCACTTCGTAGAAAATAACAATGGGAGTTTTGACGACGCAAGGGATATTTTTCAAGAAGCAATGATTGCTTTATATGAAAAAGTACAATTGGACTCATTTGTGCTCACCTGCCAGATTAAAACCTACCTATTTTCAATTTGTAAGCACTTGTGGTTAAAACGCTTACAACAAATGGGTAAATACAGCAGCCCATTAAGTGCTCATGAGGAAAGCATATCTGTCGAAATGGATATGGGGCAGATTGAAAAAAAAGATGCTGCTTTCGAAATCATGGATAGGGCTTTAAATAGTTTAGGAGAGCCTTGTAAAAGTTTGTTGGAAGGGTATTATTTGAATAAAAAAGGAATGCAGGAACTAGCTAGTCAGTTTGGATATACTAACGCTGACAATGCCAAGAATCAAAAATATAAATGTTTGATGCGCCTTAAAAAACTATTTTTTGCGCAATATAATATAGGAGATTAATTATGGAAGACATTCAATTATTAGAAACCATTGAAAAATACCTGTCTGGCGAATTGTCGGATCAGGAAAGAATGCAATTTGATGTCATCAGACAAAAATCAGCGGACATTGATCAAATGGTCGTTGAACACAAGCTATTTTTAGATCAAATGGAAGCCTATGCGAAACGAAAAAATGTTGCGCAAACATCTCACCAAGTTTTTTCTAATTTATTAGCCAATGGGGAATGGGCGCCAATGGAAGCAGGAGCAACACCCACCAAGGTGATACAGCTATGGACAAAATATAAAAAAGTAATCGCCATCGCAGCTTCATTTGGTGGATTTTTTGCCATTTTTACTTCTATTATTGTAATGTACTTGTCTCCAAGCTTGAATGGTTCTCAATTATTACAATTAAGTAAGGCTGTTGAGGTGATCAAAAAAAACCAACAAGCACAAGGGCATTTATTGAATGAGGTAAAAACAAAGGTTCCTGAAAATGCAAAATTAATTAGCGGTGGATCTGGATTTTTAATTGACACCAAAGGATATATCATTACCAATGCACATGTATTAAAAGGCAACGGCGCGATTGTTATTAATAGCAAAGGACAGGAATTAAATGCAACTATTATTTACAGCGATTTAACAAATGACCTTGCACTATTAAAAATTGAAGATAAGGATTACAAACAACCCAAGACTATCCCCTACGCGATTCGTAGAAAAATTTCCAACTTAGGTGAAGAAATTTTCACGCTAGGTTTTCCGCGTAATGACAATGATATTGTATACGGCAAAGGTTATTTAAGTGCGCAAACAGGTTATGAAGGTGATAGCAGTTCCTACCAAATTCAAATTAGCGCAAATCCTGGTTACTCTGGCGCTCCTATATTTAATTCGAATGGTGAATTGATAGGCATCATAAGTACAAGACAAAAGTTAGCTGAAGGCGTTGCATTTGCTGTTAAATCAACTGAAATTATAGATGTTGTGAATGCATTAAAAGGCAATGAAACAACAAAAGATATAAATATTAAATTACCAAAGTTCACAAGTAGTGCCAGTAGGAACAGAAAGTCACAACTAGATAATTTAAAAAACTTTATGTACAGCGTTAGGTCATTTAACTAACCCCTATTACCAAAGATGCGTTGGATAAACTTGCTCTGCTACTAATTGATCAATACTCGCTTTAACGCCTGGAGCATCCTCCTTATAAGTGACCCCAAACCATTTTGCTTCTGTAGCAATCACTTTTACTTTTCCTAAATTTAATTCTGCAAATCGACCCGCAACCAAAGGAATAAAAAATTCTGACTTCAATTCCTGTCCTTGCTTTTCTAAAAACAAGGCAAACTCACGCTCACATAAATCAATAAAACCAGGCGCAAAACACATAAAGTTCATACTCACTCTGGTATCTTCTGCTAATGGAGTTTCAACACCTGCTTCCTCATAAACAATTTGACCATTCGCCGTTCTAAATATTTTTGTACGCTCATTTATTTTTGTCAAATACGATTCATTATCCAAAGTGCACACACCCCTACTCACGGTTCCATTATCGCTTAATGTATTAGATAATTCATATCCTAAAATACAATATGTTTTTTCAGAACAGGTATTGGTTAAAAAATCAAAAGCTTGTTTAAAAGCATCTACACCATAATAATCATCTGCATTGATTACTGCAAATGGTTCGTTCACCACCCCTTTGGTACATAATAATGCATGTGCAGTACCCCAAGGTTTTGTTCTATCTGCTGGTGTCGGATATTGATTGGTAAACTTATCTAATGATTGATACACATAAGCAGTTTCGATTTTGCCTTTTAATTTTGGTTCAAAAATATTCTTAAATGGCTCCGCAAATTCTTCTCTAATTATAAAAACAACTTTCCCAAATCCTGCACGAATCGCATCATATATTGAATATTCCATGATCGTTTCCCCATTGGGGCCGAATCCTTCAGTTTGTTTCATGCTTCCATACCTACTTGCCATTCCAGCTGCCAAAATCACTAATGTGGGTGCACTCATTGTTTGTATTTTTTAATCGTATTTTTACTTGATGTTAAAAGCAGCGCAAAAATAACTGATTTTATATTAATAGAGAAAATTTGAACGAAAAGATAAACATACAAGCAGTTCCTAGCTTTTGTTCAAAAGGCATACAATTGGCTGTATTAAGATTAGACGAACTACATCCCATTGTAAGCGGCAATAAATGGTTTAAACTTAAATATTATTTGCAACAAGCACAGGAACAGAATGCGGAAATCATTGCCAGTTTTGGAGGCCCTTATTCCAATCATTTGGTTGCACTCGCCTTTGCAGCAAAAAAATATAATTTACAAAGCCTGGGCTATGTTAGATCCAATGAAAACGAACCCATCACCCCCACTTTACAAGAAGCGAAACAATATGGGATGCATTTAAAATTTTTAGGTAGGAATAATTTTCAATTATTGAAGACCGAATTACTTCAAAATAATGTCACAAGCAATACCTACTTTGTTGACGAAGGTGGATATGGTTTATTAGGCGCAAAAGGCGCTGCCACTATTTTATTGAATCAAAAAACGAATTGCTATAATCATATTATATGTGCTGTAGGCACGGGTACCATGATGGCTGGTTTAATTAACGCCGCAAATCCAAACCAACATATCATTGGCATACCAGTATTAAAAAACGAAATAACCATTCGAGAGGAAATAACGCAACTCATAACTAGTAAAGAAACGGCATTTACTTTACTGCATGATTATCATTTAGGCGGCTATGCTAAAACAAATCAAGCACAAATTGATTTTATGAACCTTTTATGGGAAACAGAAAAAATACCTACCGATATTGTGTATACTAGCAAATTATTTATGGCAGTAAAAAGTTTAATAGCCGATAAATACTTTTCACAGACTGATAAAATTTTAATAATCCATAGCGGTGGCTTGCAAGGCAATAGATCATTGCCTGCAGGGACCTTGCTGTTTTAATGCACTTTAAATCAACAGCCTACCTATAATGTAATTGAAAAATAATCTAGTATAAATATAGTAACTAAGAAGTAACTAAATCGCAGTCGAATACTTTTTCGAAATGAAATTTAATTTTTTGTTTCACTTCATCATAATTTACTTTTCTACCCAACTCTTTTTCTAATGAGGTGACAGCCTTTCCTTGAATACCACAGGGTACAATATATTCAAAATGGGATAAGTCCGTGTTTACATTTAATGCAAAGCCATGCATGGTAATCCAACGACTACATTTAATACCCATGGCGCAAATTTTTCTTGCCATAAAAGGATCTTCAGGCGATAACCACACCCCTGTTTCTCCAGCACTCCTATCTCCTTTTAATCCGTATTCAGCCAGCACTTGAATGATTACCTCCTCTAAACAGCGCAAATACCAACCTAAATCGGTTTTAAATTTATCTAAATCTAATATCGGATACCCCACTATTTGTTGCAAACCATGATAGGTAATATCACCCCCACGATTGATATGATAAAATTCAATGCCTAAATTTTGTAATTGTTCTTCGGATACCAACACATGCTCCCTTTTGCCGCTTTTGCCTAAAGTAAATACAGGCAGATGCTCCACCATTAACAAACGGTGTTCGGTATTCGCTTGATGAGCTGGCTGGTCATTTGCCCGATTGATTGATTTCAACTGGGTGTTTTTTAATAACAATTCCTCCTGATATTCCCAGGTTGGCTTATAGGATTTTACACCTAAATCTTCAAAAAACACTTTTTGACGCATAATACAAAGTTACAAACTAAGCCGCAATATCCTACTTTTGCATCATGTCAGAAGAAATTGAAATATCAGGCGAAGAACAAAATGAATCCATTTACGAAAAACTCGTATTCCATATTGATAAGGGTCAAGAACCTACCCGTATTGACAAATGGCTGCAAAGTCATATTGAAGGAATTACGCGTAATAAAATACAAAACGGAATTGGGGGTGGTTTTTTAACCGTAAATGGCAAAGTAGTCAAAAGCAATTACCGAACTAGACCAGGCGACGAAGTGGTGTATATGAGTTATATAAATCCTGATTACACCGAGCTAAAGCCGGAAGCCATGGATTTGAATATTGTGTATGAAGATGATGCTGTCATGGTCATTAACAAACCTGCAAACATGGTCGTACACCCAGGTATTGGAAACTATACCGGCACTTTATTGAACGGCGTTGCTCATCACTTGCTTTCGAAGAATCCAACTTTAAGTGAAGATGTATTACCTCGATTTGGTTTGGTTCACCGTATTGATAAAAATACGACAGGGCTTATTGTTCTTGCCAAAACACCAGAAGCTGCATCACATTTAGCGAAACAATTTTTCAACCATACGGTAGAACGAAAATACATGGCCTTAGTTTGGGGTAATGTTGCCTCTGAAGAGGGAACCATTGAGGCGCACATTGCTAGGCACAAACAAAATAGAAAAATGTTTGACGCTTATCCGGAAGGTGAAATAGGCAAACATGCCATTACGCATTATAAGTTATTAGAAAGCTATAATTATGTTTCATTGGTATCTTGTATTTTAGAAACTGGAAGAACCCATCAGATTAGGGTGCACATGAAACATATTGGCCATACTTTGTTTAATGACTGGGAATATGGTGGAGATAAAATATTAAAAGGCACCATTTATACCAAATACAAACAGTTTGTTGATAATTGCTTTGAGATTTGTCCAAGATGCGCATTACACGCAGCAACCCTAGGCTTTATTCACCCTACCACTAACGAGAAAATTGTTTTTGAAAGTGAATTGCCTTCCGACATGCAAGGGGTCATTGAAAAATGGAAGAATTATAAAGCAGCAGCACATCAATAGTATTTGATAATAAATTTAAGGCCCTACCTATTCGGTATCGCTTTTGCGCATAGGCCTAATAAAAAAGTCCTCCCTTATTCAGGAAGGACTTTTTTAATTTAAAAATTTATTACTTTAATAAATTTTAAGCAAACTATTTTTTGTTTTGTGCATTTTGCATTGGCGACAAACCAATAGATTGACCACGTCCAAAACCTTTCATTTTAAACATGGTAAACTTTGAAGGAGCCAATACATTTGGCCATTTGTTATTTGATTCATCAATATCTGCAGTTTCACGCATTGGATCTAATTGAATAGATACCGCTTTTTTGTTGGTCAAGAAAACACTAGTCACCTTATTTTCATTTTTTCTCCAAATTTGCGCTGATAATTTTTGTGTTTCTTTAGTGCCATCTGCAAAAGTAAATTCAACAATTATAGGCATCACCAATCCCCCTTTATTTAAGAAAGTGATTTCATACAAATTAACATCTGAGTACTTCGCTTTCTCTGCATCTGTCAAGGCCTCAGGTGCACCAAAATTCATTGCAGGTTGCTTAGCCGCTGTGTCATAAGGCTCAATACCGCGATCATATCTCCAATAAAAATCACGAAGTGTTGTATCTGAATCTGTTAAAAACACAATTGACTTGTCCGCCCTATTTCTAACTTTTGAAATGTCATCAAATTCTGGCACCTGAGGTTTATCCATTCCTCTTGCAGCACCCATACCACCACGACCACCGCGCATCATAGCACCACCCATTGGGGCAGGAGCTGCTGCAGTTGCATCATACACTGCATGTTTTACTGTATCAATAGCAATGTCTACTGGATCAATTCCGTAGAACCAGCCTCTCCAATACCAATCTAAATCAACTGCACTTGCATCTTCCATGGTTCTGAATAAATCAGCTGGCGTTGGATGTTTAAATGCCCAACGACGCGCATATTCCTTAAATGCATAATCAAATAATTCACGACCCATAATTGTTTCTCTCAAAATATTCATTGCTGTTGCTGGCTTAGTATAAGCATTTGGGCCAAATTGAATAATGTTTTCACTATTCGTCATAATTGGCTCTAATTGATCCTTAGGCAAACGCATATAATCAGCAATTGTCCAAGCTGGTCCACCACGAGAAGGGAATTTATTGTCATACAATTCTTCTGTCAAATATTCAACGAACGAATTTAATCCCTCATCCATCCATGACCATTGACGCTCATCACTATTGATAATCATTGGGAAAAAGTTATGTCCAACTTCATGTATAATAACACCTAACATGCCATTTTTAGCAGACTCTGTATAAGTTCCATCTGCACTTGTTCGACCGTAGTTAAAACATATCATTGGATATTCCATACCATTTGATGCTTCAATACTTTGTGCTACAGGATAAGGATATGCAATACTAAATTTAGAATAGCTTTTTATAGTATGTGCTACCGCCTTCGTTGAAAACTTACGGTACAAACCATACGCCTCTTTTCCATAAGCACTCATACACATTACTTTTTTACCTTCCACATTTGCAGCCATCGCATCCCAAACAAACTTACGGCTACTTCCAAATGCAAAGTCACGTACATTTTCTGCATTAAACACCCAAGTTTCATTGGTTGTTGCTTTATTTTTTTCTGCAGCTTTTGCCTCGTCTAAAGTAACCACTTCAACAGGTTCTGTTGCAGTTTGTGCTTTAGTCCATCTTGCCAACTGCGCAGCAGATAATACCGCCGGATAGTTTTGTCCTTGTCCAGTTGCCATCACCACGTGGTCACTTGGAACTGTAATAGCCACTTTATAATTTCCAAAAACCAAAGCAAACTCACCACGACCTGTGAATTGATGATTTTGCCAACCTTGGAAATCAGAATAAACACATAAACGAGGATACCATTGTGCCATCGTAAATAAATAGTTACCGTCTTCTGGGAAATACTCAAAACCCCCACGACCAGCAACAGTCATACGATCTGTGATTTTATAACTCCAATTTAATTTAAACGTAAATTTTTGACCTGGCTTTAAAGCAGCAGGTAAATCAATGCGCATCATTGTACCATTGATGGTATATTTCAATTTCGCACCTAAACCATCAGTTAATGATGAAATGATATGACCCAAACCATTATCTGATTTTTTTTCAATCATTTTATCTATGGTAGCGGGTGTAACTGCACGACCCATTCTGCTCTCCTCAGGGAAGCCCCCATTATTTACAGTGCTATGTTCATTCTCATCTAACTGTAACCATAAATAAGTTAATGCATCTGGTGAATTATTAAAATAAGTGACTGTTTCAGCACCAGTTAATAATAATTTTTTCTCATCCAAAGTTGCTTTAATATCGTAGTCAGCTCTTTGTTGCCAATACTTGACACCAGGCGCACCACTCGCTGTTCGATATTCGTTAGGCGTTGGCAAAATGGTACCTAATTGTTCAAACTTGTTTCCATGATTGGACGTTGGATTGTTACGAATGTCTTGTGCAATTAACACAGTAACACTTGCAATCATTACCAACCAAATACTTACTAATTTTTTAAAATTCATCATATCAATTTTTTAATTAAAAAAAGGAACTAAACGATCAAACACCATATTAAATGCAAAATAAAAAGCAATCAAAGATCCAATTCTTAGATATAGCTTTCGATCTGCCTTAAAAAGGGATACGAATATAAATGAAAAAAGTAAAATAATGCTAACAATCAATAGCTGTCCTAGCTCTAAGCCGAAATTAAATGAAAAAAGCGGCCCTAAAAGGCTTTCTTCCTGCCCTAAAAGGCTTTTTAAGTAGTTACTAAAGCCCAACCCATGGATGAGCCCAAAGAAAAGGGCCGCAAAGTAGAGGAAAGGATATTTGGATGTAAAACTGAAATCTTTCACCAAATAATTGGAAATCGCAGTTAATAGGATGGTGATGGGTATTAAAAGCTCAATTATACTAGGAGGAAAATTAACCCATTGTAATGTGCTTAATGCAAGTGTAACAGAATGGCCAATCGTAAAAGAAGTGACTAAAACCAATATCTTTTTCCAATCGGTCCAAACATACCTAATCACTAAGGCCAATATAAATAGGATATGATCCGATCCATTGATATCTATGATATGTCTAAATCCTAATCTGAGGTAAATCAGCAAATCATCCATGAAATGAAAATTTTGTTATGTTAAATTAATCAAGACCTTTGTAAAATACAAATAAACATTATGGCGCTTATCGGATTTAACCCATTTATTACTGCATTCATTGCGCTGATACATCCCTTTTTTGTATCAGTCATTGAAATTAATCATAATGAAAAGGAAGCCACTATCGAAATTAGTGTTCGAACTTTTACCAATGACCTTGAAAAAATGATGGGCGCAGAAGCTAAAACTACTATTGATTTATCTCAAGCCAATCAAAAAAATAAAGCAGATGCGTTAATCGCAGCATACATGACCAAACGCTTAAATTTAAATGCGAATGGCACTAAAGTGAATTTAGAATATGTAGGATACGAAATACAAAAGGAAAGCACCTGGTCCTATTTTGAAGTAAAAAATGTAAAACAACTCAACCAGCTTGCTATTAACTGTGAAATTTTATTTGGGGTAAACGAACAACAAATAAATATTTTTCATGTAAAATCAAAGGGTGTTCGAAAAAGCTACGAACTTGTATACCCAAAAAAGTCAACACAGTTTAATTTTTAGCTGCTACATTATAAAGACTTCAGCGCTCCCCGCTCCCACTTGGAATAAATGAAAGCGACCCCCCAGCCAGAAATGATGCCAATCATTGCACCTGCAATTACATCAACAGGATAATGCACCCCAACATATACTTGTGCATAGGAAATGATTCCAGCCCAGAGTAAAAATAAATACCGATAATTATTGAAGAGGGGTTGTAAAGTAAAAAATATAAAAGTGGCGATTCCAAAATGATTAGCGGCATGAGAGGAAGTAAAACTAAAGGAGGTCAAACAATGATCTACTACTAATTTTACTTTATCTAAAACCAACGGATCTTGACATGGTCTGAGTCGGTGCACAATGGGCTTAAAAAAATTACTACTCACTTGATCCGTTAATGTAACATTGACAATGGCAAGTAGTAACCATTTCCATGTTTTTACTTTTAATTTTCTGATCAAAAAAATTAAAAAAACCACATAAAAGGGAATCCAATTATCAGAGGTCCGAAACCAAAGTAGCCATTTATCTAGAAAAGTATTGGTCCACTGCCCATTTATGCGAAAAAACAGGGCCTGATCCCATTTTATTATACTTTCCATTAAATTTTGCATCATTTCATAAAGATACAAGAATGCAAAAATTTAAAGTAAATTTGCAGAACCTATTTTTATAATATAACCTAAAGTTAATGGCACTTATTAAAAGTATATCTGGATTTAGAGGCACCATTGGGGGCAGGCCCAATGATAACTTAACGCCTATTGATATTGTCAAATTCGCCTCCGCTTATGGGACTTGGTTGAAGCAAAAATCAGCAGGCCCTAAAAAAGTAGTGGTAGGCAGGGATGGCAGAATTAGCGGCAATATGGTTGCCAATTTAGTTGAACAAAGTTTGATTGCTTTAGGTATTGATGTAATTCAGTTAGGATTAAGCACCACCCCTACCGTTGAAATGTGTGTTGTTTTTGAAAAAGCAGACGGCGGAATAATATTAACTGCAAGCCATAATCCGAAAGAGTGGAATGCTTTAAAATTATTAAACCATAAAGGAGAATTTGTAAATGCAGCAGAAGGTAAAAGCATTTTATCATTAGCTGCAAATGAAGATTTTGACTATGCGGATATAGATCACATGGGTAAAATAATTTTAAACGGCACCAGTTTACAAAAACATATTGACGCAATAGTTAATTATCCACTAGTTGATATCGCTGCAATTAATAAAGCACAATTCTCTATTGTAGTTGATGCAATAAATAGCTCAGGCGCATTTGCAGTTCCTGATTTACTTAAGGCAATAGGTGTTACAAATATTAAAGTATTAAATTCCGAAATGCATGGAAATTTCGCACATAATCCAGAGCCATTGAAGGAACACTTATCTGAATTATGCAGCACGGTAGTTAACACCAAATCTGATTTAGGTATTGCGGTAGACCCAGATGTTGATCGTTTATGTTTTGTAAGTGAGGATGGGGAGTTGTTTGGAGAAGAATATACTTTAGTAGCTATTGCAGATTATATACTTCAAAATAAAAAAGGAAGTACCGTAAGTAATTTATCATCGACACGCGCTTTGAGAGATATTACTGAAAAAAACGGCTGCGCCTATTTCGCCAGTGCTGTTGGTGAAGTAAATGTGGTTGAAAAAATGAAACAAGAAAATGCAGTCATTGGAGGAGAAGGAAACGGTGGTATCATTGTTCCAGATTTGCATTATGGAAGAGATGCATTAATTGGTATTGCATTATTTTTAACACATTTGGCAAAAACAAAACTTAGTGCAGCTGCATTAAAAGCAAGTTTACCAGCTTACTATATGAGCAAGAAGAAAATGGAATTGGACGCTTCTATTTCATTAGAAAAGATATATACTGGTTTAGAAAAACAGTTTTCCACTTACACCATTAATAAAATAGATGGTATGAAAATTGACTTTGAAAACAAGTGGGTGCATTTAAGACCCAGTAATACAGAACCCATTATTCGCATATATACGGAAGCCCCCACACAAATGGAAGCGGACGAATTAGCCGATAATATTATTTCAATAATTCATAGCATTTAGTAATTTTAACGGGTATGGAAAGAATCTACTTTGACAATGCTGCTACAACGCCCATCGACGCTGATGTGTTGGAAGCCATGTTGCCCTTTTTTAAGGAACAATTTGGAAACCCCTCTTCCATATATAGTTATGGTCGTGAAACACGAATGGCTATTGAAAAAGCCAGAAAATCAATTTCAGCTATACTAGGTGCGAAGCCTGCGGAAATATTTTTTACCAGCGGTGGCACCGAAAGCACCAATACCGTTTTACATGCGGCGGTGACCGATTTGGGTTGTAAGCATATTATCAGCTCCCCGATTGAGCATCATGCTACGCTTCATACCGTTGAATATTTGTCGAAAGCACACCAAATAAAATTGTCTTACGTAGGAATTTTACCCAATGGACATATAGATGTGAATCAATTAGAGGAATTATTAAACAATAGTCCCGAAAAAACGATTGTTACCATCATGCACGCTAATAATGAAATTGGTAATTGTATAAGCTTACTAGAAGTGGGTGCGCTCTGCAAAAAACACAACGCTTACTTTCATAGCGATACGGTTCAAACCGTAGGTCATTTTAATTTTGATTTAAAAAATATACCTGTGGATTTCATCACTGCTGCAGGGCATAAATTTCATGGCCCCAAAGGGACAGGTATTTTATATATCAATGAAAATATTAAAATTAACCCGTTTTTACATGGCGGGGCGCAAGAAAGAAACATGCGTGCTGGCACCGAAAATGTATACGGCATCGTTGGTTTTGCAAAGGCATTAGAATTGTCAAATCAAAACCACGATAAAGACAAGGCCTATATTTCAGGTTTAAAAAAATACATGTACGATTCTCTAGTGCATAATATCCCAACCGTTAGCTTTAACGGAGATACTTTTGGAGAAAGTTTATACACTTTACTGAGCGTAAACTTTCCTAAGAATCAAAAAACGGAAATGCTCCTTTTTAATTTAGATATTCAACATATTTGCGCTAGTGGTGGTAGTGCATGCTCAAGTGGCGCACAACAAGGCTCACATGTCATTGCGGCACTTCAAAAACCTTCTGATATCGTTACTGTTCGCTTTTCGTTTTCTAAATATAATACGACCCAAGAAATTGACAGGGTTGTAGCAACTTTGACCACTTTATTATAATCCCAATGATCTCCTAAAATAATAAGCCCTCTTTGATAAAAGGTCAAAGAGGGCTTATCGTATAAGAATTATGCTAATTATTTTTTAGCTACCGTAAAATCTTTTTCCATTTTATTAACCGCTTCTATTAATTGGCCGCAGGTTAATATATCTTGTACAAATGCAATTTGCTTATTGGCTAAACTATTGGGTTTACCCTGATATGCATTTTCAGCATTTACAAAAAACTGATCGTCACTCATTGCTTCACCTAATGATTTATAATAGGCTACCCCTTGTTTTAAATCCTTCAATAAAGAAACGCTTACCTTATTTGCTAATTTTAATTCTCCTGAAGCGTAACAAGCCTGTAAAAATAAATAAGAAAAGTAATTGTGTTGATTGCCTCTATTGGAAGTCATTCCATAAGGAAAATTCTTTTCATTGGTTTCTGCGTCAAATTTTCTAAGCAATTGCTGCGCACTGTCCCGCTTGCCTTCTATTGCTAATGCTTGAGCAACTTGTGAGAAAGCCAATCGCATTGAATTCAAGTGACGTCTATTTTCTTCGTCAAAATATACATTTGGATTTTTTGCATTACCAAATGAAAATTTAGTCATCATATTTTTATACGCCATCGCCGCATCAATCGTTTGATTCATTACTGGCACCAACTGATAAGATAAACCCGTTTGACGGACATACTTATCTAAACCTAGTTCTTTTAATTCCTGTGTTGAAGTGAAGCAAATTGGTCGCTTAAAATCACTTGTTGCGATGATAGCATACATCGCTAATTCATTTTTCAATAAATATTGACGATTTGGATTAAAATCAATTAGCAATTCATCTACCATGGTATCCGTTGGCTTTGCAATACCTGATGCGATCGCATTTGCCTTATTCACTGTCACTTTAAATTTGTGTGTAGGGAAAATATTAACAGGGCCATCTGTGGTGGATGCCATGTACTTTCCAGAAGGATCCCCAATCACGTATCTTAATACAGAATCTAAATTATGGTAACGTGTTTCTCCATATTCAGGCAATGCATTATAATAGGCCACGTTTAATTTATTGCCAGACACTTGTTCTTCAGAAAATATGACATCAAACTTATCACTTTCATTTACTTTATACCTAAGCTCCCTCATATACCAATCTGAGCCTAATAAGCTATTCACGACCACACGTACATCGGGGCGAATTCCTTCCACCTCCTGCGCATACCATAAAGGGTAAGTGTCATTATCGCCAAAGGAAAATAAAATCGCATTCGGAGGACAACTTTCTAAATAGTTACGTGCCAAATCACGGGGTAATAACTTTTGACTACGATCATGGTCATCCCATTCTTGCTGTGCCATTAAAGCAGGTACCGCTAACAAACAAACCACAGTAGCAATGATGCTTGCAGTTTTTTGATTCACCACTTTGGTTAACCATTGTATGACTTGCAAAACACCCAACCCAATCCATATCGCAAATGCATAAAACGATCCAACATAAGCATAGTCCCTTTCACGGGGTTGCAAACTCACTTGATTTAAATAAAGTACAATGGCCAATCCAGTAAAAAAGAACAATAAACCTGTCACAATAAAATCTTTTTTATTTTGTTGGTATTGAAATAAAAATCCAAACAAGCCTAAAAAGAAAGGCAACATAAATAAGCTATTATGTGCCTTATTATTATTTTTAATGGCATCTGGCAATTTGGACTGATCTCCGAAAAAGAAATTATCAATAAAGGAAATACCCGTACTAAAATTACCGTCTCTTACATTCCCAAAACCTTGTAAATCGTTTTGCTTACCTGCAAAATTCCAAAGGAAATAGCGCAGATACATAAATCCAAATTGGTAATTAGTAAAGTATTTAATGTTATCTCTTAAAGTAGGCGCTTCGCCATCCACAACTCCCGCAAATGCCTTATAGCTATCCATTTGACCACGATCATTTTCGCCATCCCACATTCTTGGAAATAAATGCGATGATGGTGCGGAAGACCAATCACGCTTATAGTTTTTACCAGCCAATTCATAATTGGTAGGCGCTTTTACATACTGATCGCCATTTTCTATATTATCCACCTTATCCACATAATCTGGTCCAAATAATATAGGCCAATCACCATACTGCTCTCTACCTAAGTAACCAACCAAGGTAACAGGATTGTCCACATTATACATATCCACGGAAGGATCTGCATTGGAACGAATCATGGTGGTGATATAAGTGGTATAACCCAATAACATAAAGATCATTGACCACACCCCTAACTTTAAAAAATAAAGGCCTTTTTTATTTGCATAATAAATGCCCCATGTTAAAATTGCTGCCAATAAAACAAAGAAGAAAATAAAACCACTAAAAAACGGTAATCCCATGGAGTTAACAAAATTAACATCAAAAGCCCCTGCCCATTTAATCGTGTATTGAATAAGCACCACTTGAATAAACCCTGTGATCACTACACCCACTAAAAACGCAACCAATCCACCAGTAATGGTAGGTTTGTATTGTCTGAAATAGTACACCATCACGATTGCCGGAATGGTTAATATATTTAATAAGTGAACCCCAATAGATAAACCCATCATGTAAAAAATAAAGATGATCCATTTATCTGCACCAGGTTGATCCGCTTTGTGTTCCCATTTTAAAATCGCCCAAAAAACTAATGCAGTGAAAAATGAACTTAACGCATACACTTCCCCTTCAACAGCACTGTACCAGAATGAATCGCTAAAGGTATAGGCCAACGCACCAACAATACCGGCGCCCATGATGGCTAAAATTTGATAACCTACTGGTTCCGTACCTGTTTGCTTAACCACAATGCGTTTTGCAAAATGGGTAATAGTCCAGAACAAAAACAAAATGGTAAATCCACTAGCCAATGCACTCATGGTATTTACTGCCTTTGCAGCAGTTAACGGATTGTCCCCAAACAAAATAATAAATACCCTACCTAACAATACAAACATAGGGGCCCCTGGGGGATGTGGGATTTGTAATTTATACGCACTACTGATAAACTCACCACAATCCCAAAAACTGCTTGCAGCTTCTGAGGTCATAATATATACAGTACATGCAATTAAAGTAACCAACCAGCCCGTCCAATTATTGATTTTTTTGAAGTCCATTTTTGACCATTTTAGTAGTTGCAAACTTAATTGAATCTAGCCAAAATTGGAAATTAATACCCGGTTTAAGTATATTTTAAGATTTTAAGGTTCCCCCAAGGTTTTTTACCTTTGTTGCCCATGAGCAAACAACAAACGGTCGCATTTCACACTTTAGGCTGCAAATTGAATTTTTCAGAAACCTCCACATTGTCGAGACAATTGGAACAAAATGGTTTTGAAAAGAAGGATTTTGGGGAGAAAGCGGATGTGTATGTTATAAATACTTGCTCAGTTACAGAAAATGCAGATAAGGAATGTCGCCAACTAGTGCGTCGAATCCAACGCAGATCTCCTGAAAGCTTTGTGGTCATTACAGGCTGCTATGCACAATTAAAACCTCAAGAAATTGCCACAGAATTAAAGATGAATATTGCAACAGTTCGGTGGCATTTGAAAACAGCGAAGCAAGTGCTTAAAAAACTACTAAGCCATGAATGATACGCAGCACTACCAAAAATTGGCCACCGAAACATGGCCCCTTTTCGAACGCAAACTTCGACAGGCATATCGCTTCAAAAAGGTCAAGAAATTCAGCCTATGGTTGGCTGGGCTCGCAATTGTGATTGCAGTACTTTACAGCTTGAATGCTACATTTGTGGCGGGCCACCATCCAAAAATTCCAACATTGATAAAAGCACTTCCTGATAAAAAAGGTAGCAAGCCCCAATCTGTTCATATTCCCGAGCGCTCGAGGGCGTTTCAAAAATCAAGAAAATTGACTTTAGTGCAGCAAAATCACCATGAAATTCCTCCGCGCGATTCTATTGCCGCACTTTTGCCTTTGCTACAACTCCATCCATTTCAAACTAGGCCTTTTACCTCGCTTTCTGGTATGTATGCCGATCTTGTCTTAGCCTGTACATCACTTAATTTGTCGCCTTTGAATTGGTCTTTACAAAATAACGGTCATTCGCTGAGTGCAATTCTTGATGCCAAAACACTCATGATCATGAATCTGATGTACGGAACGGAAAAAATGCCTGCTTATCCAGAGAATTTGTATACCGATTCTTGGTTTCGACCTGCTTTCTTTCCGGCGGACCAATTTATTCAAATCTCGTTTTATGATGTGTCTGAATGGATACAGGACCCCCTTTCGGTAAAAGTGAGCGTAAATAGGCTCGAGCCAATTTTACGCTTAGATAACCGTCGAACCCAAACCAATTTAGTAAATCCGTT
>CALLKA010000195.1 GCA_938008665.1 uncultured Bacteroidota bacterium | reverse complement strand
GCTCTTCCGATCTCCAACCAGCGCAGTTGCATACCCTCTTTCTTTCAACATTTTAGCTATGGTATAAGCGCCTTCATGCAAGGGCATCTGCCCCCCTTCTTCATTATCTCCAAAGCCGCCTAATTCATAATTGCCTCTGATATAAGTATGACCAGGGTTTTTACCTGTCATCAACATACAACGGGATGGCGCACATACTGGCGCACTGCTATAATGTTGGGTAAATCGCATGCCTTCTCTGGCCATTTGATCCAAGTAGGGCGTTTTAATTTTCTTTTGTCCGTAGGATCCTAATTCTCCATATCCCAAATCATCTGCATAAATATAAATGATATTGGGCTTGCCTATTTTTTGCTGTCCTTGTGTGTAGGAAAAAATAAACAAACAAAACAAAGTAAATACTATTTGTAAAAAATGGTTTTTCAAAATGAAGCTATTTTAAATAAAGCAGATGAATTACAATTTACTTTTTTTTGGACAATTTTCATAAAATAGTATAAAAAAGGTACGGCGTTTATACAAGTATAAACGCCGTACCCAATGATATAAAACCTAATTGTTCAAACTACCTTACATCCCAGAACAACTTAGTTGATAAATTATCATTCGCTTTTACCGTGCCATAATTAGTTACATTATAAACAGGTTCAGCGCTAGGATAAAACCATCTAGTTGGTGGAGTTGCTTGTGCAGTTATATCCGCCTTAAATGTCAATTTAACTAATTTCAATCTTCTTGTTTCAGCCCAGTTCTCTAAAGATTGAACCACGTTTAAATGCACCCATTTTTGGTAAGCAATCAACGTCCACTTTGCAGCAGTTGTTGTTGCAGCAGTCCAGCTAATTCCTGGTTGCGCTAAATAAGCATCTAATTCAGCTGTTGTTAAAGCAGCAGCAGTTCCAGCAGTGTTATCACCACTTAATTTTCTTACGTTAAAGTAAAATTCAGCTGATTGTCTAACACCTGTTTCATAAGCAGCTTGTGCAGCTGTTGCATTTCCTGATTTTACATACGCCTCCGCTTTTAAGAAACTAACTTCAGCAGCATTGATTAATACGCCAGGGAAAAATTTATTGCGGCTTAATGTAGAACGATTATAAATCGCAATAGTACCACCAGCAATTAATTTATCTTGATCCGTGTTAGTAGCTAATTGATCTAAACCAGTATAAACACCAGTTGCTGCTTTTGCTCCTGGTTCAAAAATTACTCTTAATCTTGGATCGCTATTGGTGTTCATGTAATCAATCATTGATTTACTTGCAATGTTTCCATTCCAATCTTCTAAACCTGATTGAAAACCTCCTGAATTTAATCCAGTGTTTAAATCTTTCACATTAATCTGAATATTATCAGTATTAGATGCTACTACTGGATAAGAAGTAGGGTTTGATAAAATTGAAGCAATTTCACTTGTTGCTCTTCCACTCATTGAAGGAACATCTGAGACCCTAGACAGCATTCTTAATCTTAATGAATTACAATAAATTTTCCACTTAGTTAAACTGCCCGCATTAATAAAATCTTGATTTGTGAATCCTGTTTGAACTGACGCATCTAAAGTAGTTGTTGATAATTGATCAGCAATAGCTTTTAAATCATCTAACATCTTAGTGTAAATAGCTGTAGCGTCATCATACTTAGGCAATGACTTTAAATAGTCACCGCCATTGGTACTTAATTTCCCAGCTTCAGAAAAAGGAATTGAACCGTGTAAATCAACTAATTTTTGCGTGTGGTCATACAAATAAATGGTAGCCGCAGTTAAAAATATTTTTTTAGCAGCTTGATCTGATGCAGATGCAGCTGTATAAATTTTTTGCAACTCACGGTATTGTGCTAACAAATTATAATAGGTATCCCAGTTACCACTGATACCTGCATCACCTGGAACATACATTTTATCAACATTAGTATAACCAGTTGATTGCGTATAACGATTGGTTGATGTTCTTAATACAACAAAGTAGTTCCAATAATCTGGAAGTACATAAGAAGAATTAGACTTTAAAAATCCTGCAAATTGCTTTTCTATTGTAGAAACAGATATCTTGGAAGGATCTGCATAGCTATCAGCAAAATCAGTCTTTTTACAAGATGCTACTAACACAATAAGTGATAATAACATCAATTTTAGAAAGTTTTTCATGTAATTATTTTTATAAATTATATTTTGATGTTTCATTTTTGTATTGTTTAAAGTTGCTTTTTAAAAATTAAAAAGAAGCTCTTAACATTACACCAAAGGTTCGGCTAGATGGGTTTGTACCCACATTGCTTACGTTTTGATACCATCTTGAACCTGCTGTAGTTTGTTCAGAATCTATATCTTTCAATGTTCTATACAAATAGAATAAGTTTCTTCCAAATACAGACAATCTCAGTTTGGTCGCACCAATTTTCTTAGCAATGTTTGAACCGAAATTATATCCAATAGCAATTTCTCTCATTTTTACGTACGTGTTTTCTTGAATGTACAATGAGTAACGAGAGCTACTATACATTGGTCCACCCCAGTTGTAAGTATTCCAGTAATAATATGCTTGAGAAACTACTTTGTCGTTTGGCGTTCCATCTGATTTAACACCTGGCAATAACATACCATCATTGTAAGTTACACCACCTGACGTGTAAGTTAAACCACCGCTTTCCTTATCCATAAATTTCAAACTCTCCTTAGTCAAACCTCTACTTGTCATCCAGTTGATACCAGTTGGCATTACCGAACCACCTAATCTAAAGTCAATCAAGGCGTCTAAAGTGAAATTTTTGTAAGTAAACCCGTTAACCAAACCTCCCGTTAATTTAGGCATTGCATTACCATATTTTTCCATTTTGTTACCATCTAGTAAATAAAGACCATCAGATCCAACAACCATGTTACCTTTTGCATCAGTTAATACCGGATGCGCTAAAATGTCTCCCATTGGTTGTCCAACTTCAGAAACTAATTGCGCAGCGTTACCATCATAATCCGCATGTAATAATCTTGTTAAACCTGGTGCTAATGCCTCTACTTTATTGATGTTTTTAGCCATATTGATTGTAGACTCCCATTTGAAACCATTTCTTTGAATGATAGTACCGTTTAATACTAACTCCAAACCTTGGTTTCTTAAAGTACCAATATTGGTTAATATAGAAGAAGCTCCAGATGAAGAAGGCAATGTTAAAGGTAAAATTTGATCCTGCACTTGTGCATTATAATAAGAGAACTCTAAACCAAAACGGTTGTTTAAAAATCTTGCTTCTAAACCTAATTCAATCTCATGTTTTTCTTCAGGACGAATACCATCGTTACCAAAATTACTTGTTGGAATTGTAGTATACAATACAGGTTGAGAACCAGACTGAACACCTAAAGTATTTTGATCATAAGCAATGTTCGCCATATAAGCTGATGGATAGTTACCTACCACACCCCATGATGCTCTTAATTTACCATAAGTTAACCAAGAAGGCACATTTTTCATTGCGTCAGAAAAAATGAAACTAGTGTTTACTGAAGGATAAATGAAACTATTATTATTAGGATTCATTGTTGAAGTTCTATCACGACGTAATGTAGCCTCAGCAAATAAATAATTTTTATAGTTTACATTCGCAGTTCCTAGGAACGCATCTTTTACCAAAGTGTATCTTCCTGATCCACTTCCAGGTGTATTGATTGATGCAGCAATGTCATATAAATTTTCAGTACTTAACCCACCACTTGTACCTCTACTTAAAGTAGTAGTAGTTTCTTTTGATGCAGTATAACCTCCAGTTACATTGTATTCAATATCATTTCCAACTTTGTTGTTATAAGTTAACAAGGCGTCAGTATAGTTGATACTGTTTTGATAAGAACTCATTCCAAAATAACCTGAATTTCCATAAATTAATGGTACTTCATTTCTATTTTTATCTTCCGTTGTTTGGTTTGTAAAGTCAGTTGAAACTCTTGATCTAAACTTCAAGTGATTCGTGATTTGCCAGTTATTGGTAATACTTGAAATTAAACGATTGCTTTTTTCATCTGAAGTATTTGCAATAACTCGATACATGTAATCAGCAATATCCCCTCTGAAGTTAGAGTAGATAATGTTTTCATTAGGCGTTAAGCTTTGTGCTGTTGCACCTTGTCTGTAACGGTAACCTAAACTAGTCAAAACTTTATCTTGGTACCATTGACCATTATCAAAAATACCAATCATACCCGTAAAGTTATTCAATAAACGATCTACTGAATAAGGACGGTTATGGGTAGTTTGATTAATCAAATTCACCATGATATCAGTGGTAAAGTTCTTGCCAATTTTGAAATTAGTATTCAAATTCGCAATATTCTTTTTGTTTTTTGCACCCACACTCACACCTTCATTTTCAGAATGTGTTAATGAAAAACGAAAGTTTGCATTATCATTTGCACCTGACACCGCTACTGATGTGTTATTGTTTTGAGCATCTTGGAATAAACCTTTATAGTTATCAGTTTGTGCAGTGTAAGGACGAACCTTACCATCCCAAGTTAAAATAGGTTGGCCATCAAACTTAGCACCATAGTTAATAGAGAAAGCTGGTAAAGCTCTCATCTTTTGGCCATTTACTGTATAGTAAATAAAACCTGCTGCATCTTGACCGCTATTATTTACGTTCAAAGGCGCACCCGCACCTCTTACATTTTGGTATTGAGGTAAATAAGCAACTTGATCAACGCTCACACTTGATGAGAAATCAACACCTAAACCTTTTTTGCCAGTTTTAGCGCCGGTTTTAGTAGTGATTAACACTACCCCGTTTACCGCTTCTGCACCATATAATGCAGCAGCAGATGCACCTTTTAAGATTGAAATATTATCAATATCTTCTGGGTTAATATCTAATAAACCATTACCACGAATTCTTTGATCCGCCCAATAGTTATTGTTAGAAGCTTCCCCATCTCTGATAGGAACACCATTCATTACAATCAATGGTTGTGTTTTACCAGAAATAGAACTTAAACCACGAATAGTGATATTCACAGCACTCGTTGCACCACCCGGTGTTGCACCAATAGTTACTCCAGGTGCTTTACCATACAATGCTGTTGCAAAGTTGGGAGAAGCTGCTTGCACTAAACTTTCAGACTTAATAGTTGTAGTTGCATAACCTAAGGCTTTTTTATCTTTACTAATACCCAAGGCTGTAACAACTACCTCAGCCAAATCATCTTGACTTGTAGCTAAAACTACATTTACTGAGGTTTCATTTGCACCCACTTGAACTTGCTTAGTAGCATAGCCAAGAGATGAAACTTCTAATGTTACAGCACCAGTAGGAACTGTTAAAGTAAATTGACCATTTTCATTTGAAACGGTTTTTGCTTTAGAATTTTTTACGGAAACTGTTGCCGAGGCAACTGCTTTGTTTTCAGAACTAGATACCTTACCGGTAATTTTTCTAGTTTGTGCATTTGCTAATAGACCCCATAATAATAATGGTACGGTCAAAAAGCGAAGTAATTTGCGCATAATTTTTAGGGTTTGTTGAATAAAATAGTTACAATCGTATGATAATAATATAACATTTATTTAACATGACCTAAAGAACTAATTCTTTTATAGAATTAATACAACTATTTTACCAAAATAAATAAATTATGCCCTAATAATTCATAAAATAAATTAAAAAATGTGTAATAATCACACATTTATTGACTCACTATAATTCCATTTTCTTCAGCTGCTGCACTGCATAATTAGCAGCACGTGCAGTTAAAGCCATAAAAGTAAGTGAAGGATTTTGTGTACCCGTACTAACCATACAAGCGCCATCGGTTACAAACACATTTTTACAATGGTGCATTTGATTCCATTCATTCAATAAAGAAGTTTCAGGATCCTTTCCCATACGAACACCCCCCATTTCATGAATATCTAATCCTGGATTTTGTTTGGTATCCCAGGAATGGATATCCTTACAACCTGCAGCATCTAGTAATTCACTACCAGTTTGTAAAAAATCTTTTAATAATAGTTCATCATTGGCATCATAGTCGATACTTGTAATTAATTGCGGAATGCCCCATGCATCTTTTTTATCGGCACTTAATCGAACATGATTTGTTTTTTTAGGCACGGTTTCCCCTTGCATCATCATGGATACATGCCATCCACCTAATTCAGTCGCTTGGTCCTTAAATTCAGCACCAATGCCTTGCGCAGATGCTAAACCACGACCTGCACCAAAAAACACCATATAGCCTCTTTGAAAATCGGTTTCTTGTTTGTGTACATTTCTAAAATTAGGCATCATGGGTTGTGTAGGACGACGGCCATAATAATATTTATCTAAGGGGCCATCAATGTTCGCAGCTAAACCACCACGATAATTATGAAACGCTACATACTTTCCTAACAAACCATTGTCATTTCCTAAACCATTGGGGAATCGTTTTGAAGTGGAATTCAATAAAATTAAGTTGGTATTAAGTGTGGCAGCATTTAAAAAAATAATTTTCGCATAATACTCCGTTACTTTTTTTGTTTCACTATCAATCACTCTTACGCCTGATGCTTTTTGACTTGCTTCATCATAAATAATTGAATGCACCACTGAATTCACTTGCAATGTTAAATTTCCTGTTTTTTGTGCCCAAGGAATCGTAGATGCGTTTGAACTAAAATAACCTCCGAAAGGACAGCCTCTTTCACATAAGGACCTTGCTTGGCATTGCTGCCTTCCCTGTTCAATATGTATGGGTTGCGGCACGGTTAAATGCGCACAACGCCCTTGTATGACGTGACGATCGGTAAATTTTTTATTGATACTGGCCTGCATATCTTTTTCAACACAGTTCATTTCCCATGCAGGTAAAAAAGAACCATCTGGTAATGTTTCCAACTTGTCGTAGTTGCCACTAATGCCTGCAAATATTTCCACATGCGTATACCAAGGTGCTAATTCATTATAACTGATGGGCCAATTTCCAAAACCATCGCGCGCTGGTCCTTCAAAATCAAATTTACTCCAGCGCTGCGTTTGCCTTGCCCATAATAATGATTTACCACCTACTTGATAACCTCTGATCCAATCATAGGGCTTCTCTTGTATATACGGATGCTCCGCATCTTTAACAAAAAAGTGTTCTGATGTTTCATTATACGCATAACACTTACTTACAACAGGATTGTCCTTAGTTAATGCATTTGTTTTTTTACCTCGATGGGAAAAATCCCAAGGATTTTTTGTAGCTGTTGGATAATCTTTTAAATGGACTACATCGCGACCTCGCTCCAGCACCAAGGTTTTTAATCCTTTCTCGCACAATTCTTTTGCGGCCCAGCCACCACTTATTCCAGATCCAATAACAATGGCATCGTAGGTGTTTGCATTTGTTGACATAGGAAATTTTTTACCTGTTATTTTAATAAATTTTCGACTTATGTTTCTATGTTAAAATATAGCATGATTATACTTAAAGTTAATACTCTTATTCATTGTTCGCAAATGGAAACTTGAAAAATTTTCCAATCATTACGCACCCTCCAAAACGAAAAAGCCTCCTTCCGATTTCTCGGAAGGAGGCTTTTATATATTACCTTAAACTTGATTAGAAGTTTGTAGCAACACCAGTATCCCACCATAAGCGTGTTGCGATATCATCTTTCGCACCAGCACCCATTTTAGATACAGCGTCAGCAACACCAGCAGTGTTACCTGTTCTTTCACCATTGATGAATGGCATTCTCTTAATATAATCACCAACAGGGATAACTCCCCAAGTTGCATCAGAATCATTCTTAGCAACACTAGGAATCTTAGGATAACCTGTTCTTCTATGATCAACCCAAGCCTCTAATGTGTTAGTATATGTATTAAAATACTTTTGAGTAATGATTTTCTCCAACTTCACCTCATTATTGTCAGCATCATTCCAAGCAACTGTAATGGTTGATAAAGGCTTAAAGTTGTTTTGTGCATTCAATGGATTAACATAATCAGCTGGTTTGCTAGTAGCATCAGCTAAATATGCATCAACACCACCTACTCCCCAGTCTTCAAATGATAATTTTACGCCATTCTCATAGTTTGTCTTTGCAACACCAGCACCAGCCCATCCTCTTAAAGCAGCTTCTGCTTTTAAGAATGCAACTTCAGATGCAGTAAATGCACGTCTTGTTTGCGCATTGTTAAAATCCATAGAACATGTAGAAAAAACTGTTTGTGCTTTCTTATCATCATTAAATCCCCCACCTCTGATTCCTTTGTAAGGAACGGTAGGATGATCAGCATATAAAGCAGGGTTCGTTATTGGTGCATAGAATTTAGAGATACGAGGATCTTTCATACCAACAAAGAAAGACTCCATAATGGCACCCATACGAGTATCATTCCATTGCAAAGAAATTTGAGCTACTGGCATAATACTACCATTCAATGAAACTACAAAGTTTTCAGCATTAGTATTAATTAAACCAGCAGGATCAGCTAATGCTTTTTCACCTTGTGTTTTAGCAACACTTGGCGCAACTTTAGACAAACGAATTGCTAATCTCAATCTCAAAGAGTTAACCACTTTTTGCCATGCAGGAATACTTCCTTTGTAGCTAGGGTCAAACTTAGCAAAACCAGAATATGTTTTGTTTGCAGCAAAGTCAGCTTGGATTGAATCCAATTGTAAGAAGAAAGTATTGTACAAATCAGACTCTTTATCATAATTGATTTGAGCTGTAGTTGCACCATAATTTGAATAAATCACTGGACCATGCACAGCAGTTAATTTAGAAACCGACAATACTCTAATTAACTTAGCCCAAGTTGCGAATAAAGGCAAATTGTTTGTAGCAGCTAATTGGATAACTTGCTTTGAAGGTGACATTACATTTCCGTAAACACGACCCCAATAACTGTTCCAAGTAATAAAATAAGTAGTGTTATTTCTGTTATTTACAAAGTATGAAGGATTACCCATATAACCCATCCAAGAATCATAACAAAGATCCTCTTCAATTTGACCTCCGAAAAGGTTTAACAACATTCCTGAGAAAGGCGAACCTACCAGGTTAAAGTCTTGCTTAAGTAGCTGATCAGAAATTTGATTGGGATTTTGGTTTGTACTTTCGAAATCTTTAGTACAAGACACCATAGCAATCAACATTAATGACGCAATTAGTATTTTTTTCATAATAAAATAATTTTGTTTTTTTAGAAAGTTAACTTGATGTTAAATCCAACTGATCTTGTAGAAGGCATGCCAAATACATCATTAGACTGCATTCCATTTCCAGTACTCATAGATTGTTCAGGATCAAATGGTGCTTCCTTAAAGAAGAAGAATAAGTTTCTTCCTACTAAAGAGAATGAAGCATCTTTGATTGGTAAGCTAGCATTTTTAACTTTTAAAGTATAACCTAAAGCTAATTGACCTAATCTAATGTTTGTTCTAGAAAATACATACGGTTCCATAATACCATTTCTATCACCAATCGATGAATAATAAAGCGCAGGATCAATTGAAGTAACAGCAGTACCAGTACTTGAAATTGCATTGATTGGTATAGTTGCATTAACTCTTGCATCAGCCGTTCTTTGGCTTACACCATAAGAATCCAAGAATGCTTCAGTTTTAGAGAAAGCTACACCACCAAACTTACCATTGATTAAAACGCTAGCGAAGAAATCTTTGTAAGTAAAGTTGTTATTCCATCCTGCAATTAAATCAGGGTTTACATTTCCCACTTTTACTTGAGTCGCTGCAGCTACTGGCACACCATTCGCATTTAGGTTAATTTGACCACCTGCATTTCTTGAAAACTTAGTAATATATAAATCATTAAATGATCCGCCAGCTTTAATAATAGAAGCAAAACCTTCATCATTGCCACCCACTTGGTAGTTAGGATTAGAAGCAATCAACTCAACAATTTCATTTTTATTTTGTGATAAGTTGATATTTGTTTTCCACTTGAAATCATTTGTTCTAATTGGTTCAGCATCGATAGTAATCTCAAAACCTTTGTTCACGATTTTTCCAGCGTTAACATAGTAAGAAGAATAACCAGAACCAGAAGGCGCAGCTAAAGATAAAAATTGATTGGTACTTACTGAATTGTAATAAGTAAAATCAAGTCCTAATCTTCCTTTTAAAAATCTAATCTCAGCACCTAATTCATCACTTGTAATTATCTCTGGCTTTAAGTTAGTGAAAGGAACCTGCGTATTACGGTTAATACCACCGATACCAGAAGGTCCACCAGCACCACCAATTGAGTTCCATGGATTAACCACGTTAAAAGGTACCTCATTACCAGTCTCAGAATGAGAAGCTCTTACTTTTAAGTAAGAAATTACTTCAGGTAATTCAACCATTTGGCTAACAATTGCTGACAAACCAAACGCTGGATATAAATAAGATTGGTTTCCAGTTAATGCTAAAGTAGAAGCCCAGTCATTACGAGCTGAAACATCTAAGAATACCATTTCCTTATAACCAATATTTGCACTTGCAAAAGCACCTTCTTTAATAGTCCTGTTCAATGATTGGTTAAATATTACATTGTAAGGCATATTTGCAAAAGAGAAAAAGTTAGGATACTGTAATGCTACAGTACCATTACCCACATTCATACCATCGTTGAAGGTATTTTTTGTGTAACTAGCACCCAATAATCCTGTAACACTAAAGTCACCAAAATTATTGTTATAAGTAAAGATTCCATCCGTATATAATGATTGATCTTTATATTTTGTATAAGACCAAGTACCATTTGAACTAACACTTACCGAGTTTCCACCGGCAACATATCTGTTATCAAATAATACATCATTGTAATCAATGTTTCCTCTTGTTTCAAACTTAAGGTGCTTAGCAATATCATATGATAATTTCACATTCGCAATTACACGATTGTTTGTTGCCAATTTTGAGTTATTGTAAACTTCAAAATATGGGTTGTTTTGAAATTCATAAGTTGAATACCAGTTTTGTTTGTAAAGGTTTCTAGCTGGATCAAAAATTTGGTAATCTTTTTTGTATGCAGCAAAATCTCTTTCACGAGCAAAAACATACAAACCAGTCAATGGGTTATTGTAGTATCCAGCACCAGGACGATTGTATGATTTTTCGTTTGCAAAAATTACATTTGAACTCAAAGTGACTTTTTCATTAAATAACTTAGTTGATTGATTTAATGTAACTGTATTCTTATCATATGTATTTGTTGGCAAATTACCTTTTGCAGTAATATTTGAATAAGAGAAATAAGCAGTTGTTTGATTATTTCCACCACTTACATTAACAGAGTTTGTCGCTGTAATACCAGTTTGGAAGAAATCTTTAACATAATCTTTTTGATAATTCCCTTTCACTTTTGACCAGTTCTTATCACCACCACCTGCACCATAATCAAATTGTAAATCTGGTATTCCAGTTACTTGATCAAATACAGTACTTGAGTTGAAATTAACAACAGTTTTACCAGCTTTACCTTTTTTAGTAGTAATTAAAATAACACCATTCGCACCTTGGCTACCATAAAGGATAGAAGCGTTTGCACCTCTCAATACGTTGATTGACTCGATGTCAGCAGGGTTAAGAGAAGAAAGACCATCTCCACGATCGTTTCCACCATAAGAACCTGGTTGACCACCTTTGTTATTCACCATTGGAACCCCGTCAATAACAAAAAGAGCTTCACTTGTTCCTTGAAGTGATCTTGCACCTCTTAAAACAGCTTTAGTTGACCCTCCAACACCTGAAGAACTTACTTTAATATCAATACCAGCTGCTTTACCACTTAATCCTTCCATAAAGTTAGGACTAGCAGCTCTTGTAACTTCATCACCGGCAACAAGTTGTGATGCATAAGTTAATGATTTCTTTTCACGCTTAATACCTAACGCAGTTACAACGACTTCAGATAAGTCATTTGCTTGCGCTGTTAAAGAAACATTTACAGTTGCTTGAGAAGCGCCTATAGTAACTTCTTTGGCTGCAAATCCCAATGAAGAGACTTGTATTACAAAGCTACCCGCTGGTGCTTTCAAACTAAATGTTCCATCAGCATTGGTTGTAGCAGCAGCGTTGCTACCCTTGACCTTGATTGTAGCAGATGCTACGGCCTGATTGTCAGAGCCTGTTACCTTACCGGTAACTTGTCTTGTTTGTGCGAATGTTGCGGAGAACATGCACAGAACACTACAAAAAACTAAAAGCATACTTTTCATAAGAATGATGTTTGGTCTGTTTAAAAAAGAAGTTTAAGTGATATTGAAATAATGGTAATCTCAAAAATCAATTAAACCACCTCATTAAGGTTAAAAAATTTTGTTTAAAAATGTCTCAATCGTTCTATAATATTACGGCTTTATGACTACGTTAACAAAAAAAAGGGGGCTTTTTTTACCCATATTTTTCGTGAATCTTTGTGGAAAAAATACATAATCGTATGATTATCAATTATATGTATAAATAATTTAATTCTATAATTTTACCCAAAAACCGAATACACATCAGTCAAGGATTTAAGCCCAAAAGTTAAAATCTCTTGTAATCATCTAAGGCACCCGCTAAAAAAGCTACTTTTAATGATTCAGTATTTCAAAACTATGACTAAGATTTTTACAAATTTTAATTGGAAAGTACAGGCATTAGGTGATCATGCCATTCAGTTTTACCTACCTGAAAAAATGGATTCAGCCATGATTAGTGAAATAAAATGTTTTCATGATTTTATTTTTTCACAACAGCTAAAAGAAATAAAAGACATCATTCCCTCCTACCATACCATTACTTTGATTTATGATATTGAACTTATGCATGAACCAATAGAATTTGCAAATGATTTAATTGAAAAATATAAAAGTCAGCGTGAAATCGACTTACCTAATAAGGAGGTAAATAAAATTATTGAAGTCCCTGTTTGTTATGATGAAAATTTTGGTATTGATTTAATAAATATGTCGACAAAATTAAATTTATCCATTAACGAAATAATAAAAATTCACACTGAAAATATTTATCAAGTGTATTGCTTGGGCTTTATGCCAGGCTTTGCTTATATGGGTGATGTGAATATTAAAATACAAACAGCAAGACATGCACAACCAAGAAAAAATGTATCCGCCGGCAGTGTCGGTATTGCAGGTGCGCAAACAGGAATTTATCCGATGCATTCGCCAGGTGGTTGGCAAATTATTGGACGAACACCCTTTAAAATTTTTGACAAGGATCCTGCTATTTTATCCAAATTCAAGATGGGAGATCAAATAAAATTTTATTCCATCACGCGTGCTGAATTTGAATCCTTAAATGAAAACGAACTTTAATTATTATTCATAAATGTCCATCCAAATTATAAAACAAGGCATCATGGATACCCTTCAAGACAAGGGCAGATATGGCTTTCAGCATATCGGCATCCCACCTTGTGGCTATTTGGATTACTTATCAGCACAGCTTGCAAATGTAATTGTTGGCAATCCAAAAGAGGCACCCATTTTTGAATTACATTTTCCTGCAAGCAGTTTTATTTTTAACGAGGCCCATACCATTTGTATTTCAGGTGCCAATTTTGTTCCAGTATTAAATGATAAAAGCATTGTGTTGAATACCCCAATTCAAGTTAGCAAAAACGATATCCTACATTTTATGCAACCCCTGTTGGGCAAAACAAGTTACTTATCCATCAAAGGAAAAATAGATAGCATTGCATGGCTAAATAGCAAAAGTGATTTTTCTTCCCAATTAAAAACCAATGACCAGTTTAATATAATCGCAAGGGATGGAGAAAGTAAAATAAATAGCGACAAAACCGAGGAACAAGAAAGCAAACAATGCAACATAAATGATATTCAAAAACATATTTTTAATTCAAATGAAATACGATTTATTCCAGGTCCACAATGGAATGATTTAACCAATGAATCTATTTCAAATATTTTAAAGCAACCCTTTAATACAAGTTTAAATTCCAATCGTATGGGTTATACCTTAAAAGGGCCTTCCCTAGAATTAATTGAAGAAAAAAGCTATTTATCAAGTGCGGTAACCAGGGGCACGATGCAGTTACTACCCAATGGGGAACTGATTGTATTAATGGCAAATCACCAGACCATTGGAGGCTATGCAAATATTGGTCAAATTATTTTGGTAGATTTACCTAAATTAGTACAGCACAAAAGCGATACCCCATTCCGTTTTAGCATCATTAATGCTGAAACTGCACAATCGGAATACAAACAAATGCAAAAATGCTTTAGCTAATATTAAATGTTACAATGCCAGAATCCTTGCACGATATAAAAAAACATATTGATATTAACTGCGACATGGGCGAAGGGTTTCACAATGAAGGGGAGCTCATGCCATTTATTAGTAGTGCAAATATTGCATGTGGTTTTCATGCAGGTGATGAGGATAGTATTAAGCGTACCATCGATTTGGCATTGGAACATAATGTTGCTATTGGTGTTCATCCTAGCTACGATGACAGAATAAATTTTGGCAGACAATCCCATTTCATTTCTTTACTTGAATTAGCTGAACTAATTTCCGATCAATTATATTTATTTGAAAAAGTTTCCATCCCTATGGGCCTTTCTTTGCACCATATTAAATTACATGGCGCATTATATAATGATTGTGCAAAGGATGCAGGATTAAGTAAAATTTTTATTCAAACTATTCAAGCCATCAACCCAGATTTAATCGTATATGGATTAAGTGGCAGCCATACCATACAACAAGCAAAAAACTTTGGACAACCTTTTGCGAACGAAGTATTTGCCGATCGTACTTATCAAAATAATGGGCAGCTCACCCCAAGATACTTGGACAATGCACTTATATACGATCCTGAAATTGCAAGTGCACAAGCAATAAAAATAATATTTGAAAAAAAAGTATCCACCATTCACGAAGAAGATATTTCAATAATAGCAGATACCATTTGTATACATGGCGATGGATTAAATGCAATTCCTATTGCTACAAAACTACATGAAGTATTAAAACAAAATAATATTGAAATCAAATATCCCTAATTCCAATCCTGTTTTAAAATCAATGACAGGCCTGAGTTTGGGCGCTGCATTTTTAATGGCCAATTCATCTATTGGCCCTGGATTTTTAACACAAACCTCCTTTTATACAGAACAATTAATTACCAGTTTTGGATTTGTCATTGTCATTTCAATTATTTTAGATTTTGGTGCGCAAATAAATATTTGGCGTGCCATTACTTTAAGTGGTATGCGCGCGCAAGAAATTGCCAATGAACTTTTTCCAGGTTTAGGCCATATTCTTTCCTTACTCGTAGTGCTGGGTGGATTTGCATTTAATATTGGTAATATAGCGGGCTGTGGCTTGGCATTAAATATATTAACAGGCATCTCTTTTGCAAAAGGTGCTATTATTAGTGGTATTGTTGCCATCCTGATTTTTTGGATCAATGAAATAGGAAAAACATTAGACCAATTAACCAAAATTTTAGGCATCCTAAAAATTGGACTTACTTTATTTATTGTTTACGCTGCACACCCTCCTATTTTAGAAGCAGTGCATCATACTTTTATTCCTGAAAAAATATCACTCATCGCTATTGTAACTATTGTGGGCGGAACGGTTGGCGGATACATTACTTTTTCAGGTGCACACCGTTTAATAGATGCAGGAATTTCAGGAAGTGAACATATAAAATTTGTAACCAAGAGTGCAACCACTGGAATTATCATTTCCTCTTTTATGCGTTACATTTTATTTTTAGCAGCAGTAGGTGTTGTTTCACAAGGAATACATTTAGATAAAAACAATCCTGCAGCAACCATTTTTGAAATAGCCGGTGGCAGATGGGGCTTGTTTATTTTTGGTATTGTTTTATGGAGCGCTGCCATATCCTCCGTGATTGGAGCTTCCTACACTTCCTATTCGTTTGTAAAAAATTTAAAGACGCGATATTTACAAAATGAAAGATTAATGATTAGTTGTTTTATCATTATCTCCACATCCATTTTTGTAATTACGGGCAAACCCAAAGAGTTATTATTATTAGCTGGTTTAGTGAACGGATTTATTTTACCATTCGCCTTATCCATCATGTTAATCGCAGGAAGAAGATTACCTATACTCAAACAATTCAAATATCCTTTGTGGATTGAAATTGCAGGCTGGCTAGTGGTTGCGGTCATGGGCACCATGAGTGTGTTTGCACTCATTGAACAAATAGGAAAATAAAAAGTGGAGAATAGCGGGTTCGAACCGCTGACCTCTTGCATGCCATGCAAGCGCTCTACCAACTGAGCTAATTCCCCTTTAATATAGCGCTTATGATTTCTATAAAACTTGAATACTAAAGCTCCCCTTTACCCTCTATCCAAAGCTTCACTGAATCAGTGGTAATTGATTTTGGTCGCTCTAATGGGAAACCTAATGCTCTGTCCCAAGTTAAACTTGCTAATACACCTAATGCCCTACTTACCGCAAACAATACGGTGTAAAATTCATATTCAACAATACCATAATGAACTAATAAGGCACCACTATGTGCATCCACATTCGGCCATGGGTTTTTTACCTTTCCTAATGATTCTAAAATTGGTGGCACTGTTTCATAAACTTTCCAAACGGTATTCACTAATTTATCATCCGGTAAATGTTTTTTACCAAATTCCATTTGTGCAGTAAAACGAGGATCTGTTTTTCTTAATACTGCGTGACCATACCCTGGTACTACTTTACCAGATGCTAAAGTCTTTTGTACATATTCAGCAATTTGTTCTGCAGTTGGATTGTCTGTACCAATCGCTTCTTGCATTTCAAAAATCCACTTAATCACTTCTTGATTTGCTAATCCATGTAAAGGACCAGCTAAACCATTCATACCTGCAGCGTAACTTAAATAAGGATCACTTAATGCAG
>CALLKA010000194.1 GCA_938008665.1 uncultured Bacteroidota bacterium | reverse complement strand
TAAGCAATTAATTTATTCAAACTTTAACCAGTCAATGCTAAATAAGTTTTTATTGGTTTCTCCTTTAAAAACTAAATATAAATTTTGTAGGCCTTCGGTATTTAGTAGTTGACATTTATAAATAAAATAATCTTTAGAAGACTCAAGTGGTATATCAATACTACCTATAATTGAGCCCGAAGGGCTGTCTTTTCTAACTTCTATTCGCCCCCCTAAATGAGGATTAATTTTTAAAAGTAATGTTGCATTTTTTTTGAGATTTCTTACATTAGGGTAGTACAAATACCCATTATTTAAGCAGCTTTTAACTTCAAAACCAGTGGCATTTTCGCCTTTTTTTATTTTCTCGCCAGCCATATACCATTCAGCTTCAATATTATCCCAATTAGCATCATATTGACCCACCCCATTTGCAAAATGCTTTGTTAATAATACGGTGTCATCAACCATTGAGCCATCATCTTTGTAATGTAAATACGTTAAATAAGATTCTCGATAATAGGCTACTTCCTTTCCTAAATGGAACTTGCACCAGGTATGAAACCATTGGTTATTCCACATAAAATAATTACCATGCGCTTGCTGTGTTAATCCAAACCTGCCAAATCCAGAATTACCTCTTTTTATATAAGGACCATAAATATTAGTTGAAGTTGCATAGTGAGACCCTGCTGATAAATAATAAATGCCATTGTATTTATGTAAATTGGGTTTATCGTTAGCAGATAAAACATCTTCCGTTCCGGTAAATACTATTTTTTTTGGCGATTCCGCCAATGAAATCATATCCTCATTCAGCTTTGCAATATAATATCCTAATTTAGGATCAACATCTCGATGATGTCCAAATGCGATATAGGCTGTTTTTTGAATATCATCATCCATTAATATAGTAGGATCATATTCTTTTGAGGTTGTTAGTCCTGTATCTAAAAGTGGTTTGCCTAATGCATCTTTGAAAGGTCCGATTGGACTTTCCGAAACCATTACACCAGTTGAAATATTTTTATTTGAAAAATAAAAAAAATATTTACCATTACGCCAACCCATATCAGTAGCCCAGCAATCCGTTGATTTACCCATATAAGTTTCGGTAGGCAAAATTGTTCTTTCATGTTTCCAATGAAGTAGGTCATTCGTAGACCATATATGCCAATCAGGCATTATAAATCGCCCTTTAGCGAGTGAATCTAAGTCACGTGTACTATATAAAAAAGGTTTGCCATTAAAAATAAAGATATGTGGATCTGCCATTCCAACATAAGGAACTATTGGGTTCCCATTTTGATAGCCATTATCAAAAATTTGTTTTTGTGCGTTGCTACTAATTGCAATACTAAAAATGATAATGCAATTAATTAAATAAAAATATTTTTTCATGATTTTAAATTAACATAAAAATATTTGAGAGACTTGGTAGTACTTTTATTTACTAAGTTCAATGGTATGTTTACCACCTAAAAGATGATTAATTTGGAATGCACCATCAATGAGTGGTAAGTTCATTTTTTTGCCATCTATCTTAAGTGAAGTATTTGAATAATTGGACCTAATATCAAGCATGGCAATGGTTCCACTAGGTATGGATAATTGATAAACCTCCTTATCTGCATCATGGCGATAATCAATCGTAACTTCGCCTTTTATTAAATTTGTTTTCAGCTTTGCAAACTGCAAATTGGCTAATTGTGGTTTTATTGAAATTGTGTCAGCCCCTGAGCTTAATGGTTGTACGCCCATCAACTTTCTAACAATAATATTTGCTGGCGCAGCTCCCCAAGCATGATTTAAATCAAGGTTGGGCTTATATATTTTATCCCAGGCTTCCATCGAAATGGTCGACCCTGTCTTAATCATATTATACCAGCTTCTTTGATCAGTTGCCGTCAATAATTCAAGCGCATATTTTGCTTCACCAGCATCATATAGTGCATCTAATAAAAACTGTGACCCATAAACACTACAAGCCATTTTTTTTGACTTAATATATGTTATCACTGAAGCCATATTCTGTTTAGATACCAATCCAAAGGCGAGCGCGAACATATTTCCATGTAATGAAACATGCGTTGTTGTATCACCATCTTTAACTAAACCAGTAGCTGGGTCAACAAATATTTTTTGAAAGGACTCGTAGGCCTGTTTGGCCTTTTGACTATATAATTGGGCATCAGCGTTATTGCCAACAAGCAAAGCCATTTGGCTCATTATTAATAAATTTTTATAATAAAAAGCATTGACTACTGTATTATAATTACAAAACACAAACCCATCTCTTTCTACGATTGGCCAATCTACAATATCTTTTAAATCTTGCTTACCATCAAATGCTTTTGTAATATGAATGGTTTCCAAAAATTCTTTGGTTTGTTTTTGTTCAAGTGTACTAATAAGCCCATCCTGTCTGGCAAGTGGTATTAATATTTTTTGTTGGAGTTCCGTATAATATTTTTGAATAAAGCTTTTATCGCCCGTATATATATAATCATTCCAGGCCATCATTACATTTTGCAAACTCCATTCAGTAGGCCAAGTTGGATGAAAAATTAAATAGGCCATACTTCTTCTAGCAATATTGTATTCGGCATCTACTGCATAATGTGATAATTGATTAATCAATGCATCCGCTTCATATGGAATCCGTTCCCGATCACCATCAACATAAAATCCAGAAAAACTAGTTGCTTTAATTGAGTATTTACACAATTCCCATACCTTATTCAAAACAGTATCACTAGAAACAAAATCAGCGGCGGTATTATTAAATGGATAAAAAATAATTTTTCTATTTATCGAAGATGCATTCATACTGCCAGCAAAGCCGGTAATCCGAACATACCTAAACGGAAATACTTCGCCTATATAGGCTGGCATTTGAATTGGATTGCGGCTATTTCTTTTTGCATCAACAGGCCATTTAAGGGTATAGTTTTGTTCCCCTTTTTGAACATATAGCCCTATTTTTTTATATCGAATATTTGGACTTGATTTTAAAAAATCACCATTACTCCCTAAAGCTTCGGCAACTTCAATATATATACTATCTGATTTATCACTATTTAAATGTAATTGCAATTGACTAAAAGCATCCTTGCCAAAATCAATAAAATAGGCGCCATTCATTTGGTTTATAAATTTTGAAGGAGGTTGTAACTCTGCAGCCAAAGGTGCATGTGCACCAAAATTAACAGTATCGGTGGCTGCTAGATAAAATGCGGTAGGTTGAGAAAATGAGGAAACTGCCCCCACTTCATTCCACTGTTGCACTTTCCAATAATATACATTTCCAACAACCAATGGTTTACCTGCAAATACAACAGGATGTTGACTACCGCTTTGTTTTTTTGAATCCCAAATATCTCCAATATTATTATTTAAATTTTGTAAGTTAGAAGCCACCAAAACGCGCCAAGCGGTTACTTTACTGATATTTTTTGCATTTAACCAATCAAAATTAGGCTGAGTGTTAAACACTTTTGCAAACTGGTAATTTGCATCCTTAACAATATCTTGTGAAAGTGAAATATTTACGGGCAAACCACTAATGCTAACCTTTTCGGTATTTAATAAAAGGTCGGTTCGCAATTTTGTTGGCGAAAAAGTATTTTGACTAAAAGAATTAGAAACAAATAAAAAAGAAAAAATAACAATGATCGCTTTTTTCAAATTGCAGGCTATTTTAAATATTAGAATTCAACGATATACTAAGGAATGTGTATATGAAAATCCCTTTATTTCAATAAAGAAATAAAGGGATTTTACGTTAGTTTATCTTTACTGAGCGAATATAAAAATGGGTTAAATTTTTATAGCGTATAGCGCATAATACTTATTACAGCTGTTCCAGCAGCATTAATAGAATTTACAAAAATATAAGCTCTGTATTTTTTATCTGTTGTCTCTACCCAAACACCCGCTTCAGCTCTAAGACCTAACGCGTAATTTGGCATGTCTACCATATCTAGCTGTGTAAAATCAATATCGTCAACATAAATACCATATTGAAGATTTGACAAATTACGGTCTTGTAAATTAAATACTTTTCTCAACTTTGTACTTCTGTTAACGCCCGAAGGAAGTGTCACCCCCGGAAGATATGCTGCATCAGCGCCTGGTGATACTAGGGCATGAGTGAATGTTGTTGGTGTTGCTCTATACAAATACACCAAATCAACTTTTCCCGCATTCGTTGCTGCCGCAGTTGCATTATATACCGCCATATCCTCTATCGAAATAAACGCATTCACACCATTTGAAACAGCTAGGTTTTTCTTGATCGCCATTTTTGAAATAGCATAAGGTCCCATTTTATAAGTAGCTGTTTTACCGTCACTACTAGTTGCAGTAAATGTAAATGAAACCGATTTACCACGCGCTTCTTCTGGTATCACATAGTTATATCTAAGTGTAGAAGCATTCGTATCAACATTGAATGTAACCTTTGTAAGCTTATCAACAGTAGTAGATGGCGTTCCTATTGTAACAGGTACATCAACACCACTTGAATTAGTATAAAACGACCTGTGCTCAAGAAAAGTACCAGAAGCACCTGCAATAGAAGCTTCAACTTCTGCGGATACCAACTTGCCATTTATTTTTGGCAAAGCCATTGCATAAGCAAACTCCAAAGGTAAACTTACTATGCTTGGACCAATAGTTCTTTTGATACAATCATTGGTTAGTTGAGATACCGGATCTGGAATGGTATATTCCTGTTTTGTACATGCCAACAAGGAAGTCAACATTATTAATATCAGTGCAGGAAATTTTATATTTTTATTACGCATCGCAAATGTTTTTATTGGATATTTTATTAAAACTTAATATTGAGTGTATAGGGTTTTCTTATTTTTCTATTCCCTGAAACAACAGTATAAATTTTTGGGCTTGCTAAATTAGAAAGGTCTGTTTTACCAATTACTTTCGGATCCAACTTGCAATCGGTTGCCAAGGTAAATTGCGGATACACATTCTTTAGATCCGTTCCTGGATTTACTGTCACATTAATGGTTTGAGCTAAGGTATCAATCACTGCAGTCGCTGCTCTTACTGTTACAAAGTCGGAGCCAAGCAACTCAAAGTTACTTACAAAACATTCTTGTCTAAATGTAATTAATAGCCCATCCTCATCTACTGGGCTGTCCTTTTTACATGAAACAATGATGACTGATATCATCAAGATGGAAAGGGTTATTTTTAAATATTTTGTCATTACTTATTATTTTATTTATAAGAAAACTTGAATTTTATCTCCAAGGTATATTTTGAGTTAAATTAGGATTACGGTCGCGTTCTGCTGGTGGTATTCTAAAGATGTATGCTTGTTTGAATGCTAAATCAGTCGCATTTAAATAATATTGCTCTCTGTTAGCACCATAAGTATCCTGTCTCCAAACGCCCGTACCGCCTGGTCCTCCCCATACTTTTTCAAGTGCTCTCCAACGTCTAAGATCAAAACCGCGGAAGCCTTCAGCAACTAATTCAATGATTCTTTCTTGTTCAATTGCGTCAAAAAATAATTGTTTATTGGCATATTTTGCAGCTTGTAAAGCAGGAAGCGCGCCGCGCGCACGTACCTTGTTTACTACATCAACTGCATCTGCAAGCGGACCACTCACTTCATTGCTTGCCTCCGCATACATTAAATATACATCTGCTAAGCGCATCACCGGAAATGCATAATCTCCTTCGCTACGTCCCAGTCCTTCATAATTTCTTACAAATTTTCTAAAAACATATCCCGAGTTTGATCCATCAGTATTATAGGTAATATAATTAACACCACCAATCGTAACATTCGCTGCCCATGAATTATAAATAAAGGGTGCAAAACCAGTAGATTTCAATGAAGTCAATCCAATACTCATTTCATAATCCCACATAATCGTTGATTTCATTCTATAATCACGATTCGCGTATGAATTAGGATTCACTGCTGAATTTAAAGTGGTTCTTGCTGCTGCGTTTGTTGTAGGATTCAGTTGAACTAACTTCGGCGCAAAATCACCTGTGGTGGTCAATTGATACCTATTGGCAATTTCATATCTTGGAGAAACCCAACATTGTGAACCTTCTACAGTACGTCCAGAAAAATCACGCATCAACTCCTCTCCTTGTGACGGATTTGTTGGCGTACCAGAATGTGTGAAAACCATCAGCATTTCTGGATTACCATTTGCTTTAGGTGTAAATAATTCAAAATAGTTTGGAAGAATATCTGCTTTACCTAAAGCATCTATATTTCCTGGAGCACCATTTTTATAAAGTGTTAAACCAAAATCATTGATGACTGATTTAAAATCAGCTGCTGCAGCAGCAAAAGCAGTGGTTGCTTCCCCAGCATTTTGCGTAAAGCCTTCTAATTCTGGCCAACCATTTTTCTTCCAACTTCCCCAATATAAATTTAATTTTCCTCGGAATGCTAATGCTGCTGGTTTTGCAGCGCGACCAAGTGCAGAAGCTTTATTAGGAAGTTTAGTTACCGCATAGTTGAAATCGGCCATAATAGAATCCTTTACTTGTCCGATTGGCATTCTAGCTAAAGCAGTAACCTCACTATTATCATAAATAATTTTACTTATATAAGGAACATCACCCCACATGGAAATCAATCTAAAATAAGTCATCCCTCTAAGTAATCTTGCCTCTGCAATAATACTTTCTAAGGATGCCAATTTAGCACCGGTTGCAGTAGGTAACATTTTATTAGTAATGTTTTCAATAACATAATTTGATCTGTTTACGCTGCCATATAAATAACTAAAGTATTTGTCAAAGCTACTACCATAGCCACTAGGACCATAAGATCCCGCTTGATAAGCATCGCCTCTTAAAATTTGTCCTGAAGTTCCACTGTTACCTCTTACTCTTGTAAATTCAGCACCTTGGCCATCAAAATAATAATCACGATCAAATACCGCTCTCGCAGAAGCGTAAGCAGCCATAAGTGCAATAGTTGCATCTTCATCTGTCTTCCAAAAATTTTCTGAAGCTAATAAATCAGTTGGTGTTAGATCAAGCAGCTCCTTCTTACAAGAAGTTGGTAATATGAGCACTCCCATTAAGAGGATTGCCATTGTTATTTTTGTAGTATTAGTTAGAATTTTCATCATAATAATATTTTAGAAACTTAAGTTAATAGCCAATGAATAAGATTTATTGATTGGATAGACATTGTTGTCATCACCTAACTTTTCAGGATCCAATCCTCTAAAGGAAGTAAGGGTCCCAATATTTTCGGCAGAGCCTACAATTCTCAACTTTGTTACGCCCATTCTATTTAATAATTTAGAAGGCACGGTGTAACCGAGTTGTATATTTTTTACACGTACGAAACTCATGTCATCCAACCAATACGTTGTACTATTTCTATTATTTCCACTTCCCCCCAATCTTGGCCAACTTCCTCCTCTGTTATCCCATGACCAAGGATTCGTCCAATGCTCCCAGGACGCAGCATATCGCGCATTATTAAAATTGGTATTGTTGTAAATGGTTTGCCAATAATCTTTTCTGCCTGTGGATCCTTGTAAGAATATAGAAAAATCTAATGCTTTATAGGCTAGAAAGGTGTTGAATGAAAAAGTAGTGGTTGGTCTTTCATTTTGCAAATTGGCATACGCTTTTCTATCTTCTGCTGTAATTCTTCCATCACCATTTAAATCTTTCATAATTAAATCACCTGGTGCAATTCCTTGTGGTGTATTACTATAAACATCAGACCATGATTGCGCGATTCCTTTGTCTTCATAAGAATATACAAATTGGTAAGGCATATCAAGGAATACATTACCTTTTAATAATAAAGTATTCCAGCTTTCAAGATTCGTATTATTATAGGCTCCATTAAAATTAAATGAATATTGTAATTTACCAATCCTATCTTTCCATGTCAAATCCATTTCAATACCTCTGTTTCTAAGATTTCCGATATTGGTTCTTGGTGGCGGATTGTATGCATAAGTTAAGAATGTTGAAAATTCCGAAGGCCTATTCATACCTGTTGTTAAACGATCATAAAAATCGATCGCCGCTGTTAAGCGATTTTGCATAAACCCAAGATCAAGTCCAATATTCAAAACTGTGGTCACTTCCCAGGTAAGGTCCCTATTGATCATTTTGCTATTAGCAAAACCTTTTTGAACACTGCTACCAGTAACATAATTCAAATTGGTAAGCGTTTCCAATTGTTCGTATTTTCCAACACCGCTATTATTACCTAAACTTCCATAGGAAGTTCTAAGCTTACCACTTGTAAGAAACTTGTTGGTATATTTTTGAATAAAGGCTTCTTCTGTGAATTTCCAACCCAAAGCAACAGAAGGAAAAAATCCAAAGCGACTTTCTGGAAGGAACTTAGAAGATCCATCCACCCTTACATTGGCTTCAAACAGATATTTATTATACCCTGTATAATTGAATCGACCAATATAAGATTGTAAACCCTCTTTGTTAGAGTTACCGCTTGTTGATTGAATATCTGTAAGTGCTGCATTCACCTCCGTTAAACTTGGATGTAATCGGTCGTTTCTTGAACTTCCTTGAGAGCGCGCGAACCAAAACTCCTCACTATATACAAATAATGCAGCAATATCATGATTGGTTCCAATTTTAGTCGCATAATTCAAGCGACCATTTAACATGGTTTTATACCCTGTACTTGTAGAGTTTGAAATGCCAGCATTATTCCCAACATAAGTTCTACTTCCAAAAGATGCTGTTTGAAAATTATATGCTTGATTTGGTGTTGGTGCACTCCAAGAAAATTGGTTATAATAATTCAATGCATAATCAATTCTTGCTGTTAATCCTTTAATCGGTGCCCAGTCATAAAACATTTGTGTATTGACCTCTTGTCTGTTATTTTGAGATGGGCTGTTGATGTATAATGTGTAAGGATTATATGCTTGTGGATCTTCGCCATAAGCCATTACACCTCCATAATATCCGGTTTTAGGATCGTAAGGCAAAATACCTGCAATGGCGTATTGCATATCATTGCCTGCCGTATTTGAAGCATCTGGATCGTTAAAGCCTTCTGCTAATCCGTATCTGAAATTTGACCAGTTTCCGTTAAAACGAAATCCAACATTCATATTATTTTTAACCTTGGCATCAAAATTAAAACGTGCATTATATTGTTTATAGTCATTATTAATTTGTAATCCTTTTTCATCTTTTAAACCAGCTGAAATATAAAAATTTGAATTTTCACCGCCACCAGTTGCAGAAAGATTATAGTTATTAAACATACCTGGACGTAATATAATGTCCCAAATATCCGTATTAGGAAACCTTACAGGATCAATCATACTTTTTGCCATCCATTCATCCACAGTTCCTAATTTGAAAAGTTGATTTCCTTGTAAGGTAGATACTGCAGTTCTTTGCTGTTGCACTGTGATTGCTCTTGAATAATCATCCATGAAATCCAAGCCCCTTGTTGGTGCAACCACAGAATTATTACTAGTAAAATTTAAGGACGTTTTTTTAGCCCCCTTTCCACTACGCGTGGTAATAAGAATAACGCCATTCGCTGCTCTTGATCCATATACAGAAGCCGAAGTGGCATCTTTTAAAACTGATATAGTTTCTACATCATTGATGTTAACTCTATTGATATCGACATCCGGCATTCCATCCACAACGATCAATGGGCTTGCATTGTTAACGGTACCTAACCCTCTAATGATTAAACTTGCTTCGTTATTACCCGCCATACCTGATGACTGAATTGCTTGTAAACCCGGAACTAGACCGGATAACGCAGCGGAAACATTCGGTAATGCACGACTCGTTAATTTTTCATCCACATTTACTTGTGAAACGGCGCCCACTAAGTTTACTTTTCTTTGACGACCAAACCCTACAACAACTACTTCATTAAGCTCAGATGTTTTTGACTTAAGTACAATTATATATTCGTTCTTTGCATCCACTGTCATTGTGTAATCCTCACGTCCAGTGGCTGTGAAAAGGATTTCGTCTCCTATAGCTGCATTGATTTTAAAACTTCCTTTTGCATCTGTTGATGTTCCTTTTGAAGTTTTTTTAACCACTACCGAAATATTGGAAAGCAATTCACCTGCATCATCCTTAACCACACCTGTGATGGCTTTTTGTTGCCCAAAGGACAAAGACGGAATAAGCAATAATAAAAATAAAGTGGATGGGAAGATTCGTTTCAGCCCAGTCCGAAGACAACTAAACATGTGCATAAGCAATTGTATTATGTGTGTTTCTTATAGAAATCGTAAAGTAGTTCTATATCGGCTATGAAAATAACATATTTTATTTCATGAAGCCAAATTATTTGATATTTAAAGTTAGGAAAATGACACGATTTTTTTGTACAAATCTAGGCAACTATCCATTATAATATATTTGTTTCATAATAGTCCATCCAGTTGCTCCATCCATAGGGAGTTGCATCGGATTACAAATCTCAAGCCAATAGATATTACGAGGTTCATTTGCAAGCGCAGTCATATCTGCGGAAAAATTTATTCCAACATACTCATAATACCCAAATTCAAACCATTGATTATCAATTTTTTGTATAAATATATTAAAATTTCTTAAATTATATTTTTGCAACAGGTCTCTAACTCCTGGGTGATCATCCGCATGTAATTTTAAATATGCCTCTAAATGTTCCGGCCTTAATTTAATTAACATGCCTACTCGCTTAACAACAAATTTTTCATTACTATGTTTTTG
>CALLKA010000193.1 GCA_938008665.1 uncultured Bacteroidota bacterium | reverse complement strand
ACGACGCTCTTCCGATCTACCAATGCCATCTGCATCACCACGTTTGCGAGATGCACCACCTTGATAACCAAATCCACGAACATAACCGGCAGAGGAACCGCCATCTAAATTTCTAAATCGAGGAACATAAATACCATTTGGACGACGGCCGTAAGTGTATTTATCTAAGAAGCCATCAAAGTCACCATTCGCGCCAACGCCATAATGATGATCCATTAAATTATGTCCTACTTGCTGACTACTATTTCCAAATCCAGTTGGGAAAACTTCTGATACTGAGTTTAATAAAATATGGGAAGTGCCTAAGGTAGATGCGTTTAAGAAAACTATTTTAGCATAATATTCTTCTGTTTTATTGGTGTTCGCATCTAAAATTCGAACACCTTTTGCACGCCCTGTTTCTTTGTCGTATAAAATTTCTGTAGTGATGGCATCTGGTCTTAAAGTTAAGTTACCAGTTGCGAAAGCTGCAGGTAGTGTAGCAGAGTTGGAACTAAAATAACCTCCAAATGGACAACCTTGGTGACATTTATTTCTAAATTGACAAGGGCCACGGGTTCCAATTTTTGCAGTATGATTCGCCGATCTTCCAATAATCATCGGACGACCCATTTTTGTTTTAAGATTATTGGCCACCATTTGTTCAACACAGTTCATTTCCATAGCTGGTTGAAATTCACCATCGGGTAAGTTAGGAATACCATCCCGATTACCACTAATGCCTGCAAATTTTTCAACATAGCTATACCATGGTGCAAGATCATTATAGCGTATAGGCCAGTCGGTTCCATGGCCATCTTTTGCATTGGCTTCAAAATCCAAATCGCTTAAGCGATAACTTTGACGACCCCACATCAGGGAACGACCACCTACATGATTTCCTCTAATCCAATCAAATGGTTTTACAGGATTATAGGGATTTTCAAGATCGTTTACGAAGAATTTTTTTGATACCTCATCGTATGCGTAGCATTTACTTTGAATAGGTGAGTTGGATTTATCTTCCTCGGTTCTGGCATTGCGGTGTGGTAATTCCCAAGGATTTTTTTCGGTGCCTTCATAGTCTTTGATATGTTCCACATTTCGTCCTCTTTCAAGTAAAATTGTCTTTAATCCTTTTTCTGTTAGTTCTTTTGCTGCCCAGCCTCCAGAAATACCGGAGCCTACTACAATCGCATCAAAAATGTTGGAATTGGTCATTTAGTAAAGTTTTTAAGGTCAAGCATTTATTGGTATACAAAATACTAAAAAATCCTTAATTGCTAGTTTCCTATCTAATTCTATATACAGACCGTAAAACTTGCACATGAACTAATAAACACCTATCTTTGCCGTCCAAACATCGCGAGGTAGAGCAGCGGTAGCTCGTCGGGCTCATAACCCGAAGGTCGGAGGTTCGATCCCTTCCCTCGCAACATAATCCCGCTCCCGATTTCATATCGAGAGCGGATTTTTTTTGTAGTAACTTTGTATCATTAAGGATTGAATAAAAGTATAGAAAGGCATGAAAGTAGGGTTTGTAAATATATTTGGGAAGCCAAACGCCGGTAAAAGCACTTTACTGAACGCCATTATGGGTGAGAAGATGGCTATTGTGTCCTCCAAAGTACAAACCACGCGCCATAGGATTAAGGCCTTCTTAAACAAGGTGGATGAGTATCAAGTCATATTTTCAGATACGCCAGGGATCATTGATCCTAAATATAAGCTTCATGAAAAGATGATGGGTGCGGTAAAATCGGCCTTAGAGGATGCTGATTTGGGACTTTTGCTTGTAGATGTGCGTGACGATTTTGATGAAATTGACGCCATGTTTAGCGCTTTAAAGCTAAAAGTGCCTTGTATTGTGGTGATGAATAAGTCGGATTTGGCAGCGGGTGGCAGGGTAAAAGAAGCAAATGCTTACTTTAGCGCGAAGCCTTATTGTACTAAAATAATTTCAATTAGTGCATTGAATATCAGTGACATAGATAGGTTAATGAAAGTAATACTTGAGCTTATTCCAGAAGGGGGTCATCCATTTTTTGACCAGGAGGATTTGAGTGATATGCCGACTAAGTTTTTTGTAAGTGAGATGATTCGAGAAAAGATATACCAGTTATTTGGGGAGGAAATTCCTTATCATTCTGCTGTGCTGGTGAATTCATTCAAGGAGCAACCGCTTCTTACCAAAATTCAGGCGGATATTGTGGTTAATCGTGAGACGCAAAAAGCGATTATTATTGGGCAAGGTGGTAAGATGATTAAGGAGATAGGTAGTTTGGCGAGGAAGGATATAGAGGAGTTCATTGGTTCCAAGGTTTACCTAGAACTATTTGTAAAGGTGAAGCCTAAGTGGCGTGACAATGATATGAAATTAAAAGAATTTGGGTATTAATATTAATTGATAACTAATTAATTTAAATTAATGGTTATCAATTATTTATATAATGTTGATTGAATATTAAATTGAAGTTTTATGAGTTATACAGTGGCAATTGTTGGAAGGCCAAACGTAGGAAAAAGCACCTTGTTTAATCGTTTCTTAGAGGAGCGAAAAGCAATTGTGGATGATATTAGTGGAGTTACCAGAGACCGTCAATACGGGGTAACTGAATGGAATGGTAAAACCTTTAACGTAATTGATACAGGCGGTTTTGTACCTGATTCTCGTGACATGTTTGAGACTGAAATTCGTAAGCAAGTAAATATTGCGATTGAGGAAGCCAATGCGATCATTTTTATGGTGGATGCCGCGGTGGGTTTAACCGATTTGGATTCATCTATGGCAAATATGCTTCGCCGAAGCACTAAGCCGGTGTATGTGTGTGTGAACAAAGTAGATAATTCTACCAGGGCTTTAGAAGGGACTGAGTTTTATGGAATGGGCTTTGAGCACAACTATTTTGTGAGCTCTATCTCAGGAAGTGGTACCGGTGAATTATTAGATGCAGTGACCACTGGAATGAAAGATGAACCTGTGAAAGTAGTGAATGCAGAATTGCCAGAAGGCGCTGAGCCTGAAGAGGAAATTGCTGTCCCTAAAATTGCGATTATGGGCCAACCGAATGTAGGAAAATCTTCCTTGTTAAACGCCATGATTGGTCAAAATAGAACCATTGTATCAGATATTGCTGGTACAACCCGTGATACTATTCATACGCATTATAACATGTTCCAAAAGGAATTTGTACTAATAGATACAGCTGGAATTAGAAGAAAGAATAAGGAGAAAGATGATCTAGAGTTTTATTCAATTATCCGTGCTATTAAGGCCATGGATGAAGCGGATGTTTGTTTATTAGTGATAGATGCAGTCAAGGGGATTACCGCTCAGGATTTGAGCATTTTTAGTTTGGCTGCAAAAAAAGGGAAGGGTATTGTGGTATTGGTTAATAAATGGGATTTGATCGAAAAAGAGACCAATACGGCTAGGGATTATGAAAAAGTACTGAAGGACAAACTGGCACCTTTTACGGATGTGCCTGTACTATTTATATCGGCGCTTGAAAAAACGAGGATATTTAAGGCGATTGAATTGGCCTTGGATGTATTTGAGAACAGGCACCGTAAAGTACCTACTTCTAAGCTGAATGATATTATGCTTAAAGTGGTTCAAAATTACCAAGCACCTGTGGTGCGGGGGCATATTATTAAGATCAAGTTTGTATCTCAATTACCAACTAGGGTCCCAAGTTTTGCCTTTTTTACCAATTTTCCTGATGATATTAAAACCCCTTATCGGAACTATTTAGAGAACCAAATAAGGGCAAATTTCAAGTTTACAGGGGTTCCGGTGCGAATTTATTTCAGGAAAAAGTAGAATTATCTCTTAAGATCAAGGATTATTTTAAAATTTAATGTTAAAATTTGGCGATTTTAAAGGGGATTCTTATCTTCGCCTCCGTATTAAATACAAACTTAAAACCATTTCAAAATGAAAAAAGTATTCGCAATCTTAGCTATCGCTGCATTAACTGCATGTGGTGGTGCTTCTACTGAAGCTACAACTGATACAGCTGCTGCTGCAACTGTAGATACACCTGCTGCTGTAACTGTAGATACAGCTGCTGCTGCAACAGTTGATACTGCTGCTGCTGCTAAGTAGTTTAGAAGTTTACAATAACTTCTTGCAAGAAGGTCCTTCCCGATAATATCGGGAAGGATTTTTTATTTTAGGGAAATAGTGAGCCAATTGTTGCGTTCATTACAGATTTTTGGCATTAATATTGCCTTATTAGGGTGTACATAACTTGTAGGCTGTTTTCGGCGCCGGGTATGTCAATTTGACTATTTAAAATAAATAACAGTGGATAATAATTTTTTATTTAGAGCGGAGGATGATAATGAATTCATACCCTTGTTTTCATTTAATGAGCAAGATATGGAGGGGGATAAGGATATGGTGGTGGATGACATCATTCCTATTTTGCCACTTCGTAATACGGTTTTGTTTCCTGGGGTCGTGATTCCAATTACGGTAGGTAGAGATAAAAGTATTCAAGCAGTGAAGGCTGCTTATAATAAGGATAAATTAATTGGGGTGGTTTCCCAAAAAGACGGAAATATTGAAGATCCTACACCTGCAGATTTATGTTCCATTGGTACTGTAGCAAAAATCATTAAAATGATTAAAATGCAGGACGGCGGAACTACTATAATTATACAAGGTAAAAAGCGTTTCCAATTACTTGAAATGAAAGAGGAGGATCCGTTTTTTAAAGCAAGTATCAAAGTATTGGTGGAAGAGAATGTGGGGAAAGAAGATCAAAATTTCCAGGCTTACTTATCGAACATCAAGGATTTGGCAACGCAAATCATTCAGTTGTCTCCTAATTTTCCTTCAGAGGCTGCAATGATTTTAAAAAATATTGAGAATCCTTTATTCTTAATCAATTTTGTAAGTAGTAATTTAAATGTGGAGATAGCCAACAAGCAAGGCTTGTTAGAAGAAAATAACATTTCGCTTAAAGCTGAAAAGTTGATCCAATATTTACAACAGGAATTGCAATTTGTTGAATTAAAAAATAAGGTGGCGAATAAAACGCGCACTGAAATTGACAAACAACAAAGGGACTATTTTTTACAACAGCAACTTAAAAGCATTAAGGATGAATTAGGTGGAGATGCCAATGATCGTGAGTTGGCGGAGATGAAAAAGAAGGCAGAAAATAAAAAATGGCCTGAAAGTGCAAAAAAAATATTTCAAAATGGCTTAGAAAAATTAGAGCGGATGCATTCCAGTACACCTGATTATTCGGTGGTGTATAATCATCTTGATTTAATTTTAGATTTGCCTTGGGATGAATACACGGATGATAATTATGATTTAAAGAATGCTAAAAAAGTATTGGATAATGATCATTATGGCATGGGGAAAATCAAGAATCGAATTTTAGAATACTTAGCGGTACTTAAAATAAAAGGGGATATGAAGAGTCCAATTTTATGTTTTTTAGGTCCTCCAGGTATTGGTAAAACATCCTTAGGTAAATCCATTGCACATGCTATTGGTCGCAAATATGTAAGAGTAAGTTTAGGTGGATTGCATGATGAAAGTGAAATTCGCGGACATCGTAAAACTTATATCGGTGCAATGCCAGGAAGAATTATACAAAGCTTAAGAAAAGTAAAAACGTCCAATCCTGTAATGATTTTGGATGAGATTGATAAAATTGGAAGTGACCATAGGGGTGATCCATCATCCGCTTTGTTAGAAGTGTTGGACCCTGAACAAAATCATAGCTTTTATGATAATTATTTGGAGTCGGAATATGATTTAAGCAAAACATTGTTCATTGCTACTGCAAATGATATTAGTCGGATTCAGCCAGCTTTGCGCGATAGATTAGAGATTATTGACTTGAGTGGTTATGCCGTGGAAGAAAAAGTAGAAATTGCTAAGCGTCATTTATTACCAAAGCAAAAATCGGCACATGGATTAGATAAAATTAATTTTAAAGTGCAGGACACTGTTTTAGAGAAAGTAATTGAAGATTATACACGTGAAAGTGGGGTACGTGAATTAGATAGACAATTGGCTTCTATCATGCGTTACCAAGCCAAAGAATTGGCCTATAAACACAAAGTAAAATCTACAGTAACCAAACCTGATATTATTAAAATTTTAGGGCAGCCAAAATATAGTAACGAAATTTATAAAACAGTAAATATGCCGGGTGTAGCTGTTGGCTTAGCTTGGACTTATGTAGGGGGCGATATTTTATTCATTGAAGTGTTATTGGCTGATGGCAAAGGTGGAATGAAATTAACAGGTAATCTAGGTAATGTGATGAAGGAAAGTGCTGACACTGCTTTAACTTATTTGCAAAGCAATGCAAAGAAAATAGGGGTGGATCCAAATTTATTTACCACGAAAGCAATTCACGTGCATGTACCAGAAGGCGCAGTACCAAAGGATGGTCCAAGTGCAGGCATTACGATGCTTACTGCACTCACTTCTGCATTCACTGGTCGCAAGGTAAAACCTTATTTAGCCATGACAGGTGAAATCACCTTGCGAGGGCAAGTATTGCCAGTTGGCGGTATCAAGGAAAAGATATTAGCTGCAAAAAGAGCAGGTATGAAGGAAATTATCATGTGCTGGCAAAATGAAAAAGATGTCAATGAAATAGATAAAACCTTTATTAAAGGCGTACAGTTTCATTATGTAAAAAATATGCAACAAGTGCTTGACTTAGCATTAGTTTAAGTTGCTTTTAAGGAATTCAACCCCTAGCTTTGTAATATGATGTCAACAATCAAAAAAATACAAAAGCTAGGGGTTTTTATTTTAGCTTTATTTTTTTGTGATCCAATGGTAATGGCACAAAATACCATAGGTAATATTGGAGGTAAGGAGTCAAATGCGGTATACAATTTTTTAAATCTGCCTCATTCCGCAAAGGCATCTGCCTTAGGAGGTATTAATATTAGCCGAATACAACCAGATGTAGGATTGGCAATGTATAATCCGGCACTACTCACGCCAAGTATGGACAGTTGGATGCACTTAAGTGTTAAGCCTTATTTGGCTGACATCAAACAATATGATTTTAGTGGGGCAAAACATTTAGAGCAAAAAAAATTAGTGCTAGGATGGGGCGTACATTTTATGGATTATGGTTCTGTTGCTATGACCGATATTGCGGGCAATCAAATGGGCAATTTTCGCCCAAATGATTATAGTTTGCAATTATCTGCGGCTACTAGTTATATAAATAATATTCATATTGGTACCACATTAAAATTTATACAATCCAATTATGGTTTATTTAAATCAAATGGATTCGCAATTGATATTGGTTTAAGATACCAACCTACTAGTCAATTATCACAACTGAGTGTATTGGTAAAAAACTTAGGCACGCAATTAAAAACCTATACTACAAAGGAGTTACTTCCATTTAATTTAATTGTAGGATGGACAAAAAAATTAGAAAATGCACCTTTTCAATTTTCATTAACTGCTGAAAAATTATCATTATGGAATTTAGCATATAATGATACAAGTTTTAATGTACAACAAGGCTATAGGAATCCAGGTTCACTGCAAAATTTATTTAACCATTTAATTTTGGCAGGGGAAGTGTTTATAGGAGAACAAGTATCCGTGAATCTGGGCTATAATTTTATGCGCCGATTTGATTTAAATATACAAGGACAACAAAATGCATTGAATGGGTTTAGTTCAGGACTTGCGTTGCAATTGCAAAGGGTAGAAGTTCAATATGGGAATGCGTTTTTTCAAAAGAATATGTACCATCATTTTTCATTGATGTATAACTTGAAAAATAGATAGTTTAATTCTTTTTCTTTACTGGGAAAATGGCTTTTGGTTTTTGCGCTTCCTTATTAATAGTTTCTTTTTTAGCAGGAACGTTACTTTTTATTGGTTTCGGTGCGGGCGTGTTCACATTATTAGTTGCTACTTTTTCAATGCTATTATTTTCAGCTGCAGGAATTTCATAATCCGATTCCCCTTTAATTTCATCATCATTTAATAGCGTAGGTACTTCAGTATCAAGCGTTGTGCTATCAGAGTTTACAAAATTGATATTAAAGTCGCCCGCCATATTTGATGGACGATCAAAGTTGGCATTCTGATCAAGATTGCATGCTGGATCGGAAGTTACTTTATTCATAAAATAAGCCCAAATAGGTAAGGAAGCATGTGCGCCTTGTCCAAAATAGTTATCCGTAAAACGAATGTATCTATCATCACATCCCACCCATGCACCTGCTAATATTTGTGGAGTATAGCCCATAAACCATAAATCACTATTGTCATTGGTGGTTCCTGTTTTTCCAGCAATTGACTGCGCTTTTATATCATAAGAATATAAACTACGGCCCGTACCTTTTGAAATTACCCCTTGCATCATGCTCACTACTGAATAAGCAGTTGTTTCATTAATAACTTTTCTTCTTTGAGGAGAAAAGCTTTCAAGTACATTCCCGTTTTTATCTTCAATTCGATTGATAAATAAAGGTTGCGCATTATAGCCGCCGCCAGGGAACATGGTGTAAGCTTGTACCATTTCATATAGTGAAATTTCAACAGCACCTAGGGCTAGAGAAGGATAGGCAGGCATATCCGCTTGAACGTTACATTTTTTCAAGTATTCAACAAATTGTTTCGCTGCTTCATTTCCATTACCATTAATTTGTTTCATGATATAGGCAGATGCGCAGTTGCGTGATTCTGCAAGTGCTTGTGCCATTGGCATGGCTAATCCGGTACATGTTCTTGAGGTATTAGGCACCATGCCGTAACCTTCAAAGTTTTGTTGTTGGTCCTGGACAATCGTATATGGGGTAAAGCCCGATTTTTCAATGGCCAAAGAATACAAGAGGGGTTTAATTGTAGATCCCACTTGGCGTCTGGTATTGATATTAACATGGTCATATTTGAACGTTTTAAAATCAACGCCACCTACCCATGCTTTCACTTCTCCTGTAAATGGATCTACCGCTAAAAACCCAGTTTGCAGTATTTGCTTATGGTATTTTAGCGAATCTAATGGGCTCATGATTGTATCAATAAATCGGTTTTTGTTCCAAGCAAAAACGCGCATATTTATGGGCTCGTCAAAGGTTTTCCTAATATCAACATCTTCTAGATCCTCTTTCTTTGCATTTCTCCATCGATCTGTTTGCTTGATGGCTAATTCTAATTGCGTGCTAAAGTCCTTCCAAACACTACCTGTTTTGATATTGTTTTGTTTATTGAACTCGCGTTGTAAATAAGCCATATGTCTTGCAACGGCTTCCTCTGCATATAATTGCATACGTGGATTGATGGTAGTGTATATTTTTAGTCCATCACGATATAAGTTATAGGGGTCGCCATTATTTTTCTTATGTTCTTTACACCACTTTTTCATATACTCGCCAAGGGTCATTCTAAAATAGGGCCCTAAACCATTATTCTCATCTAATTTTCTATAATTAGTGACGATGGGAAGTTGTTTGAATTGTATAGCTTGATCATTACTAATATACTCCTGTTCCGCCATACGATTAATCACCAAATTACGTCTTTCCAATGCCAGTTTTGGGTTGCGATTAGGGTTATATTTGGTAGGTGCATTAATCATGCCTATTAATAACGCTGCTTCTTCAACACTTAAACGATCTGGTTCTTTTTGAAAAAAGGTACGAGAGGCGTTACTTACACCAAATAAATTGTCGCTAAAGGGAACGGTATTTAAGTATAAGGTCAAAATTTCTTGTTTGGTAAAGTTGCGCTCCAACTTGATGGCTATTATACTTTCCTTGATTTTTTGTATGACACGCAATAATTTATTTTTAGTACTCCAGTTATTTGTAAATAAATTTTTTGCAGTTTGCATACTTATTGTAGACGCACCTCCTCGACTGCCTAAAAAGGCGATGGCTCTGATTAAGCCTTCTCCATCAATACCATAATGATCATAAAATCGTTTATCCTCAGTTGCAACTAAAGCTTGTATTAAATAGGGGCTGATATCGCGATACTTTACACTGATGCGATCCTCTAAATAATACTTGCCCATGGGAGTGCCATCCTGAGCATATACTTGGCTTGCTAGGGAAGCAGTGGGGTTTTCAATATCATCCAAATCGGGCATGTCACCAATCCAACCAAAATTAAGCATCAATAAAAACATTAAAATTACACCTGCGGATATAAAGTAGTATTTCCAAAATAGGCGTACCCAATTTTTAGGTTTTTTTTCTGTTGGATGATTAATTGGTTTCACTTATAATCCTTTATTGTTTATAAATATTATTGTTCATAAAGACCCTGTATTTTTTTAGATCGTCGCTATTTTTAATTTGTAAAATATTAGACTTTCCTAAAATATATAACTCATATTGTTTACTTTGAACAAATGAAATTATTTCAGTGTTAAGTCGCCCCTTTATTTTATTCAAATAGGCATTGCTGCTATTTAAATTTTCAAAAGGGCCAATCCAAACAACAAAAACATTGGGTTCAAATTCAAGGTAAGTTACATCTAAATTTTGTTTTTTGAAATCCTCTTTGTTGAGGTAGCCGAGGGCGGTGACCATTTCCTTTACCAGAATTTCCTTTATATTATTGGTAAGGAGAGCCACAAAATGTGGTTCTAGTTCGTCCTTAGTAAAAAACAAACCTGCATCCATGGTATCTTTATTGGTGGAATCAATTTTTGGACTAATGGCAAGAGAAGTATTCTGGGAAGCTTGCTTTAAGTTGTTGGCCATTGGGATGCTATTCCTTGCCATTGATTTTAAGCTGTCCCCGCTCAATTTTGATAGATACAATTCAGTCTCTTTTCTTTTTTTAAGTTCTTCAATAATATTTTTTGCACGGTCTCGTATATTTTCATTTTGATGCAAGAATATAATTGAATCTAATAAAACAAATGCTAAGCTATCCATTCTTTGTTGGGCATACATTTTAACCTTTAAAAATTGATAGGGGGCAAACCATTTTGTTTGTTTAAGTTGTGCGTCCAGCTGGCTAACTTTATTTGATAACGTTGTCCAATTTCCAATTTGCGCTAAAAAATAGGCTTCTTTATAATCTGCCGCTACCTGATTTTCTAGCGACTTTTTATTTTCGATGGTTGTCTTCTTTGTAATATAAACACCTTTAGGAAATTTTGCTTCTACAATAGTAATGAGGCTGTCTGAAGTGATTCGGTTCCCTTGGTGAATATATTCACTTGCTAAATCGAGTAAACTTCTTTCGGTAATGGCATCATCAATATTAATATTAATAACTTTCTGATATAAGGGTAAAGCTTTTTCAAAATCATTGAGTTGAAATAAAAATGTTTGTGCATTCTCAAAACTACTTTTACTTAATTCCGTCATTGATTTAGTTAGATGGTCTTTGCTAGTGATTAGTTGGTTTGAGGTTGCTTTCTCCTTGGTTATTTCAGTGGTCGAAATGGCTGCAGAAGTTTTGCTAGTGCTATCTATTGCATACCTTGATTGCGTGGCATCCGCTGGATTGGTTGACTTATATACAATTGTGCTGCTTGTTTTTCTGCGCCATTGATCAACATTTGGGCGGTTACCCCATTTTTGTGTAAAGTTTTGTTTTCCAATTTCAACCGTATTCTTATTTTCAAAATAAAAATCACTTACACCGCTCACGCCTTGAGATTGGTTATTCGTATAATTGCCTGTGCTATTATTACCGTAATTATTGGAATTATTACTAAAGCCATTATTACCCCCATTATTGCTACCATAATTATTTCCAAAACCATTGTTGCCAAAATTGTTATTGTTCCCCTTGTTGGTTAACGCCTCATTTGCTAATGCGGCTTGTTTAACTTCATCAATAAATAGGATGCTTAATTTTTCGGCTTTATTTTGTTCATTCAATTCCCATTTTTGTAGATACGCCTGCTGCATATTTTCTGCAAGCGTGTAAATAAATTGAAGCGTATCTTGTTGTTGGATTGTATTATCGTTTTTAAGTATAATTGGCAACCATTTTTTACGCAATGCTATTATTTCAAAATCAGGGTTGGTTTTTAATATCAAGGTTAAACTATCATAGGCTAATTTAGCAACAGCATAATTATTTGATTTGTAATTGATGTCTGCCAACAACTCAAATGCTTTTTGTTTTTGCTTTAAACCATTTTCATTTTTTTTGATGGAAACCAATAGCCATTCATTAGCCCTTTCAATATCTTTATTCTGAATCGCTAATTTTGCCATTTCAAAATATATAATATCGGTATAAGGTTTGTATTTTTCTCTTCTTGACATTTGTTGAAGGGAATTGGCTAATTCAAGCCAGGGTGTTTTTGTTTGCTTATATTCAATTTTTATTAAATTGATTTTTGCATATACACTGATTAATGGATTTAATGCGTCACTGTGTGCTTTTTTATACCAAGAATAAGCATTAACGAGATGATCAGATTTTTCCCATAATTGTGCAATGAGATAATACCATCTTGTTTTGGAAAACTTATCGGGGGCGTTAGATAAGCCTTTGGTTAAATAAGTAGCGGCACTATCATAAATTTCACTTTGATAATAGCCATAGGCCAATTGTTCAAATAAAAAGGGGTGTAATCGTTTCGGGAAAAAAGCATCTGTTTTTAATAACTGTAATAAACTTATTCCTTCATTCAATGAATTTATTTCAAAATAGTTTCTGGCCTGCCAAAGCATGCTTTCATTTCTGATATTTCTATTCTCATAAAATTTATTATCTTCTTTGGTGGCGATACTGAATTGGCCTTTGGTGTTTCTCAAATTACTGCCAATGGGAACATCCATTCCTGCTTCCTTTGCATCAAAAGCATAGTTGATGTATTGGAGTAAACTACCTGCGGTATCAAAATTTTTATGGAATAAATAGGCTTTGGCTAATAATAAATAAGCGTCGTCCACCCAATTGCTCCTTAAATCATGTAATACCACATTGGCATTACACCTGTAAATAATGGAGTCAATATCTTTTTTAGAAGTATTGGCTAGGTCATAATCATAAAATGGGATTAATGTGGTGTAATCTTCCTCTAAATAGGCGCGTGCATCTTTAATAATTTGGGTCAATTCCTCATTTGCGTGGAATATATAATTAAATTTTGAAACTGTATTTTGATATGCACGACGTCCGAGTGTATACTTTTTCTTTGTGAGAATTTCGTAGGGAAGTGGTCGCTCTTCTTCATAGGGGATAAACTTGCGTGTAGTACTATCTAATTTTGCTTTTGCGTTGTCAATTTTTTTAAAAATAAAGTTGTTTATTTTTTTTTGATTACTGTCTAATACACTGTTTACTTTTTTAATCAACTTTGAATTATTAATATCCAGTGTTGATTTGGTAGTATCCTGCGCCAAAACACCATGATTTATTATACAAATACAGCCCAATAGTAGGAGTCGATAAGGCCAATATTTAAAAGGGTGCTGTAACAATTTCATGGTAGGACTAATAACGACTAAAAATACAATTAATTCTGTTTATTTTGTATCTTTAGGTTGCAACTTTTAATATGGCAATTTTAGACGATAATAACACTTTCAAACGCACCAGCAATACCTACCGTTTGGTCATCATGAATGATGACACTTATGATGAGGTAGTAGCATTCAGACTTTCCAGAACTTCTGTTTATGTTGGCTTTAGTGTGAGTTTTATATTATTAGTAGGCTTAACTATTGCGTTAATTGCTTTTACCCCACTTAAGTATTATATCCCAGGATATGGCACTAAGGAAAGTCAAACTGCACTGCAATTGCTGAAAATAAGGACCGATTCATTAGAGCAAACTTTACACTATAAGGAACAATATTTAGAAGGCATTAAAAAAGTGCTTTCAGAAGGTAATGCAAAGCAATTGGATACAATTCCATTGAAACTACCCGAAAGTTTACCATCAAATGATTAAATTTTGTAGTGAATTTTAATACGAACGATAATAAAAAAAATAAGTCAGCCACCGTTTGGACTAATTATGCTGGTTTAGGGTCGCAACTGATTGTTGGTTTATTGTTGTTATTGTATATTGGAAAAAAGGGAGACGCTTATTGGGGTTTTAAGCCAATGTTAATTTGGATATTGCCATTTACTTTTATTCTTTTCACTTTATATAAAATTATAAAAGAAACAAAATTATAGCCATGTTTATTAAAAAAATGACACCAATACTTACACTTTTTGCACTTATAAATACATTGTGTTTTTTATTCATGGAGCATTTCTTGTATTTAAATTACTACTTTATTATTGTGGTAAATACGATGTTAATTCTTATGGCATTTTTAAGTTATGTGCGTATTTTAAAAATGGATAAGATGAATCCGAATGCAATGATTCGTTCAGTTATGTTAGGAACACTTACTAAAATGGGGGTATTTGCAATTGCTGCTTTAATATATGCCAAAACTCAGCAAATAAAGGTGGGTATTCCAACCTTATTAGCTTGTATGGGTATTTATATTTTGTATACTTGGCTTGAACTTCGGTGGGTAATAAAAAAGAATTAGTTTATCAACCTTATTAAATATTCTTCTTGGCAAAAGTTGAACATCCTCTTAACGCGCTAAATTCATATTTGCCTGATGGTGCATTTGAACCTGTTATTGACTTAATAAACCAATACAAGGTACATTTAACAGTAACTAAAGCAAGGAAGTCTGTGTTAGGTGATTATCGCCATGCATTCCAAGGCGCCAATCATAAAATATCGGTCAATGGGAACCTGAATAAGTATGAATTCTTAATCACTTTACTTCATGAATTGGCCCATCTTCTATGTTTTGAACAATATAGAAATAGGGTGGATGCACATGGCAAAGAATGGAAAAGTATTTACGGACATTTACTTGCCCAATTTATACAACAAGGAATATTCCCTGATGATATAAAAAAAGCTTTAAGCAAAACTTTATTAAATCCTGCCGCCACCGCCAATGGGGAAACCAAACTTTTATTGGTTTTGAGAAATTATAACGAAATAAAAAAAGTGGGGGTTACACTGGTTGCACATATTCCAGAGGGTATATTATTTGAGTCCTTAAATGGAAAAATATTTAGACGCGGCAAGAAGCGACGTATACGTATTGAATGTGTGGAGGTAGCCACCGGTCAAATATATTCCTTTAGTGCATTAACTGAAGTAAAGCTAGTGAATGGGGCCTAGCATTTTATATTTTATAAAAATGGCGTATGAAAACAAAATACCCCCGTTTAAACGGGGGTATTTTAAAAATCATCAGAGGATAATTCAAAGCCCATAAATTCGAAGAATGGGCTGAAGAATTATCAAGCTACGGCTTGCTTTACTAAAGCAGCTGCTTCGCTCAACTGAATTGCAGATTGAACTTTCAACCCACTTTCATCAATTAATTTTTTTGCTTCCACTGCATTGGTGCCTTGTAAACGCACAATGATTGGGATATTAATATCGCCTAATTTGTTGAAAGCTTCAATAACACCAGCAGCAACACGATCGCAACGAACGATACCGCCAAAGATGTTAATTAAAA
>CALLKA010000192.1 GCA_938008665.1 uncultured Bacteroidota bacterium | reverse complement strand
TAAAGTGCATACTATTAAATCAATAATGAATCAATGGGGGAAAGAACATATGCCTTTTGTTTTTTTAATTGATTTTGAGTGTAAAAAACCAATGTGTTGGAAATGGTCTGACACAGAAAATATTTTTGAATTTAATTTTGACGGGGTAACGAATCAAAAAAAAGCGAACACCCTAAATAATAATATTTCTTCTTTCAATTTTGAATTTAACAAAAAACCTATTCCTTTTGAAGACTATAAAAACAAATTCAATCAAATAAAAAAAGAAATCGAACTTGGCAATAGTTTTCTAGTCAACCTTACTGCAAAAACCAAAATAAAGTCGAATTACACTATTGCAGAAATTTACAATCGGGCAAATGCAAAATACACTTGTTACTTAAAAGATGAATTTGTGTGTTTTTCTCCAGAAACATTTGTAAAAATAAAAGATGGTAAGATATACTCCTATCCGATGAAGGGCACCATCAATGCAGGTATTCCAGATGCAAAAAATATAATATTGAACGATACCAAGGAAATTTCAGAGCATGCAACTATGGTGGACCTAATTAGAAATGACTTAAGCAGGGTAGCAAAAAATGTAAGAGTAAATAGATATAGATACTACGAAGAGATTGTGACACAAGATGGGAACCTAGGTCAGGTAAGCTCTGAAATTGTAGGAGAATTGGAAGCTAATTACTGTGAAAATATTGGTGAAATTATTTTCGATTTACTGCCCGCAGGCTCCATATCCGGTGCGCCCAAACAGAAAACGTTAAACATCATTGCTGCTGCCGAAAAAGAAGACAGAGGTTATTATACAGGGATTGCCGGCTATTATGATGGACAAAATTTAGACAGTACCGTTTTGATACGGTATTTGCAAAATGACCACTATTATCGCAGTGGCGGTGGTATTACCTGCAACAGTGAGGCCCAAAAAGAATACGAAGAATTGATAGACAAAGTATATGTACCCCTTTTTTGAAACCATACGATATAAAAATGGGATAGTAGAAAATGCATCCTACCATCAAACTCGAATCAATCGAACGTTGCGTGCATTGGGCGGGAATACACCCATCCAGCTTGATGAAATACACATCGAAGGTGATGTTGAAAAGGATATTGTATATAAAATAAAGTGCTTATACAATTTAGAAGGTGCATTTCATATTGAAAAAGACATTTACAATAAAAAAACAATTCAAACTGTCTCCATTCATCTAGCTGCACAAGAAGAATATCAATTCAAATTCACAGATCGTACCTGGCTGAATGATGCTTTGAAAAAATCAGGAACAGATGAAATCATCATAGTACAGAACAATATTATCAAGGACGGCAATTACGCTAATTTGGTTTTTTTTAATGGGATTGAATGGCATACTCCTTTACACCCATTACTATTAGGCACACACCGCGCAAGGCTTATTAACGAAAATAAAATTATCGAAAAAAATATCACCCTTAGTGATTTAGTCAATTATACAACATTAAAATATATTAATGCAATGATGCTTTGGGAGGAATCACCTGAGATTGAAATAAGGGAAATAGTTTATTAACATAGATGGGCAATCTATTTTGAAAATATTTACGGTGCAATCCTCAAGATTTACCTAAATCCAAAAAATAGCGACGTCATTTTAAGTAGAAGATTGGCTTATTTAAGCAATATTTCATTTTGTAAAATAAATACTGCAGCGCCACTTAAAAATCCAATGAGCGCAATCCAGCTTACATTTTTGAGATACCAGAAAAAGTCTATTTTTTCCATTCCCATCACTGCCACCCCTGCTGCAGATCCTATGATTAAAATAGAGCCCCCTGTTCCAGCTGTGTAAGCGATTAATTCCCAAAAATAGTGGTCTGTAGGATAAGTTTGAAGGCTGTACATATTTTGTAAAGCAGCAACTAATGGAACATTATCAAATACAGCAGATAATAAGCCAATACTAATAGCCACGCCATTTAAATTACCCATGACCTCATTTAATTGCTGTGCCATTTTAGGTAATACACCCACATATTGTAATGAACTTACACTCAATAGAATGCCAAAGAAAAATAAAATACTGGGTGTATCAATTTTACGCAATGCATGATTGACGGAAAGTAGTCCCTTTTCTGATTCATGTTTTTTATTATGGATCACCTCCGTGATTACCCACATGACGCCTAAGCAAAAAAGCATCCCCATATAAGGTGGCAAATGGGTGATTGTTTTAAAAACAGGCACGAATAATAAACATACAATGCCAGCTATAAAAATAAAATTTCGTTCCTTTGGATTTGTCGTAAAATTCAAGTTAGCTGTTTCCTCATTCTTAAAAATGATTCGACCTTTGATAGTGTAATTAATAATAATTGCGGGTATTACCATACAAATTAAACTTGCTAAAAAACTTTGTTTAATGATGTTCATGGCAGTGACTTGTCCACCAATCCACAACATAGTTGTTGTTACATCGCCAATGGGACTAAAAGCACCACCAGCGTTTGCCGCTATCACTACTAAGCCCAATAACCGCCATTTTGTTTTTTGATCTGCTACTAATTTATTTAAAATAGAAGCCATGACAATGGTAGTGGTCAAATTATCTAAGACCGCAGACAGAAAAAAGGTGATTAATCCTATTAGCCAAATCAATTTGGCTTTATGTGTTGTTTTAATACGATCTACAATATTTTGAAATCCATCATGCGCATCAATTAATTCCACAATCGTCATTGCTCCTAATAGAAAAAAAAGTATCTCACTAATCTCACTTAAATGATGCGACAATGCTTCTAAAACAATGTTTTTATCAGGTGTGTCAAAAATGATTAAACACCAACACAAAACTGCTGTAACAAGTGCAATGGCCGATTTATTAATTTTTAATACCCCTTCAAAAGTAATCGCCAGATAACCAATAAAAAAAACAAGCAGCAACCCTACAACCATTTTAATTGATTTATATGAATCAAAATAAATACCTATTAAAGGTAGTAATTAAAAATTGATGCGGCAAGGTTAAGTCAGTTTAAGTCTATGATAATAGATCTAAAATGATCAAATTAAAATAAATCCTTGGCAGAGCGCTTAATTGAAAAAATAGGTTATTGAATAATATTACCCCTAGGAATCTGGGTTACTCTTACGGCCATAATAAAGAATGATAAGAAAAAATAATGCTAATAAAAACTGCAGTAAATAGTTGCCCATTTTTTGTCTATTCAACTTTTGACAAAAAATAAGGTCATAGGTTTATTCCATGCAACCATTTTGAATAAAATCTCCCATAGTGACAAATTCAGCTTGCTTGTTTAGGTCATTCATTAACCGGTATAGCTTATCAAGTAGCTCATTATCAGACCCCTTTGTGGTATATTTTGGCAAACCAAAGGCAGTGATATTCGTAAACTCCCAAGGATGAAAATACAAGCTCAAATAGCCATCTTTGTTTAATGTTTGTAGCGCCAACTTTAAATACATCGCATAGGGGAAATTCTTAAAACTTAACCAAAATAAGGGAATTCTAAAATTTGGACTCACTGAGGCAGGAACCCTAATTAATCCTTGTTCACTGTACTTAGTCCGAGGTAAATTGAAATTATTATACCTACCCGGTAGCCAAGTGGGATGAATGGAAGCATCATAACTATACCCCGCTTCATTAATATCAGCAACCGGAACCTGACGCATTCTTGGCATTCTTAAACCCTTTACAGGCTTTTGAATAATTTCTTCTAATCGGATTCTGGATGCGAGCAAATCCGCTGTTGTGAACTTAGAATGATAAAAAGTATGGGAGGCAATCTCATGCTTCTCAGATAGTGCTTTGATGCTATCTGGATATTTATTTGCAAAATTTGCGGTAGTAAATAAAGTGGTCGTATAATTTTGATCATTTAAAATGGGCATCAAATTATTCAAGCCCTTTTTCCCAATTTCCATTTGAATTTCAATAGCAATATTGAAATTATATTCAAGAGGCATATCAAACTCCTCAACATCAAAACTTAATAAAATTTTAGGCGTCATAAATTACACGCTTTTACTATATAGTGGGGCCTATTCTTACTTTGTATTACTAATTTACTTAAATAAAACCCTATAATGCCAAGAATCATTAAATTGAGGCCTCCAAAAAATGCCACAGTCGCAATAACCGATGCCCATCCGTGTACTTCGGTACCAGAATAAAAGGCATAAAAAATATAAGGGATATACAATAAGGACATCATTGCAAAAAATAATCCTAAATAAGCGGCAAAATACAATGGTTTGGTGCTAAATGAGGTAAATCCTTTAATCCCAAAACTAATCATTTTGTTATAGGTATACTTTGTCACACCGCTATAGCGTTGCTCTGCCATATATTCGATACTGATTTGCTTATACCCCATCCATTTTATTAAACCGCGGTAAAATAAATCAAACTCATTGAATGATTTTAAATGTGTTATTGCAGAGCCACTAATTAATCTAAAATCGGCCGAACCTTCTTCAATTTTAATATCAGAGAATTTGCTGATAATATTATAAAATAATGACGAAGTTTTGGATTTTATAAAACCAACCGATTTACTATCAATACGATGCGTCCTTACAATTTCATAGCCTAGCTCATAATTTCGTAGTAATTCATTAATTAAATGTGGTGGATGTTGCAAATCACAATCCATCATAATAATAATATCTGCGTTACACATATCCAAACCCGCTTTTAAAGCATTTTGGTGCCCAAAATTCCTAGATAACTCAATGTACTTTACTTTGCTATCCTCTGCAGATAAAGCTTTTATTTGCGCAAGGGTATCATCTGTACTACCATCGTCAATAAACAAAATTTCATACGGATACTTACAATTTGCTAATGCCAATATAATTTCTTTATAAATGGGACTGATATTATTATGCTCGTTATGCGCGGGTAATACAATGTTAAGCTTTTTCATGGGGGAGTGAATTATTATCAAATGAATCAAATAATAAATTATAACTGATAAACAACCATGCTAAAAAACAAGGCACCGCTTTTAACGCAAATTTTACTACGATGGCTTGAAAAACTTCAGGAAATAAATCTGTGGGTGAAAAAACAGTTAATACCAATACCAAAATAAGCAACAAATACAAATAGAATGCTGGCTTTGGCGCATGTAAAACATACCAAATTCCAAAACCAACTACCGCAATAACATAGGTAGGTGATTCAGCAGATGT
>CALLKA010000191.1 GCA_938008665.1 uncultured Bacteroidota bacterium | reverse complement strand
TATACAATTCACTTTTAATAAGGTTGCACAAAAAGTTACCACCACAAAGTCAAACCCGCTTACCCATATTTTATTTTTTTTACTATTTGCTTATTGCATTGTAGGTAATATCGTATATACGGGAGGACAGTATCCGCTTAGATGGAGTAATGCATATACTTTAGGGAGCGATTATAAAGCGAACCTTGCTTTAAATCCATTTCAATCCTTTTTTAGTACCCTAGATTTCAGAAATTCAAAGGTAGATCTGGAACTGCTTGGTGAAAATTATGAAGCGATAAGTGATTACTTACAAATACCAATTGCAGAAAGAAATAATAAAACACTCAATTTCAAACGTACTTATACGCCAATTCAAAATGATTCCGTGGGTGTACAAATAAAAAATGTGGTTTTGGTCATTTGCGAATCATTCTCGATGTATAAAAGCTCATTAATCAATAATCCATTAGATGCAACACCCTACTTTAATCAAATGAGCAAAGAAGGCGTATTTTTTAATCGTGCATTTTCGCCAGCCTATGGAACAGCACGTGGTGTTTGGGCTGTGCTAACAGGCATACCAGATGTACAACCTGGTAAAACCTCAAGTCGTAACCCATTGGCTGTTGACCAACATACGATCATTACTGATTTTAAAAATCATGAAAAATTTTACTTCCTAGGAGGCAGTGCTAGTTGGGCGAATATCAGAGGCGTATTAACCAACAATATATCAGATTTAAATATTTACGAACAAGGAAAATATACTGCAAAGGAAGTGGATGTTTGGGGCATTAGTGATCATGATTTATTTATAGAAGCCAATAAAATATTAAAAGATAAAACAAAACCCTTTTTTGCGATTATTCAAACGGCAGACAATCATCGCCCTTATACAATACCCGCAAATGATCTGAAACAATTTCAAAAAAGAATAGTTCCGAATGATTCATTAAGAAACCACGGCTATGAAAGCAATGATGAGTTTAATGCATTTAGATATACCGATTTTTGTATTGAACAATTTATTGAATCAGCTAAAAAAGAGGCCTACTTTAATAACACTTTATTTGTTTTTGTTGGCGACCATGGTATTAAAGGAGATGCGGGAGATATGCTTCCTAGAGTATTTAGTGATAATGGATTAACAAATATGCATGTACCATTATTGTTTTACGCACCGTCCATATTAAAAGCAAAAACATACGCAACGCCGGTTTCACAATTGGATGTACTTCCTAGTATTGCTTCACTCACCAATATTGCTTACACCAATACAACACTTGGTAGAAATGTATTCTCACTTATTCAAAATTCAGATCAAAACGAAATATTCCTGTTTGACGACTTTGCAAACTCCATAGGATTATTTAGCAATACCCATTATATTGGATATCCCATCAAAGATGATAAAAATTTCAAATTCAAAAGCACAAAGGATAATCAATTAGTTCAGCCTGATTCCATTGCAGTTCGTATGAAAAAACAAACAGCATTAATATACGAAACAGCCAAGTACCTATTAACCAATAATAAAAAATTGACGCAGTAGCTTGTAAAGAGAAAGTAATGGAAATAAAAAATGTAGCCATACTAGCCAATACAACCGCAGGCAAAGGGAAGTCAAAACAAATCTCCATTTGGTTACAGGAACAATTAATAAATCTTAACAAGCCATCTACTATTTACGATCTTGATTGGCCTTCCGAGGCGGAATTAAACCAATACTCAGATGTCTGGGTCATTGGCGGCGATGGAACCATCAATTATCTTATCAATAAATATCCCAAATGTAAAATACCTATAACCTTATTTTGTGGTGGCACTGGGAATGATTTTGCTTGGAAATTATATGGTAAAGTTAAAATAGAAAAACAACTTGCAACCATTCTCGCCGCAACGCCTAAACCCATAGATGCAGCAAAAGTTAATGGCAAATTATATATTAATTGTTTAGGAGTCGGTTTTGACGGGGAAATATTACAATCCATGAAATCGATCCGATTTATTGGCGGACATTATGGCTACTTATTGGCTGTAATTTTTAAAATATTCTTTTTTAAGGAACAAAAAATACAAATACAAATAGGTGACGAAATTTGGAATGAAAAGTTTTTACTAGCACTTTTTGTCAATTCATCTCGCGCAGGTGGTGGATTTTTTATTGCACCTCCAGCAGAATTAAATGATGGATTATTAAATATGGTATTAAGTAAGAAAATTTCTATTTTAAAAAGGTTATGGTACCTCCCTGTGATACAAAAAGGCAAACACCTACACTTACCATTTATTATTCATCGACTAGCTGAAAAAATTACGATAAAATGCGATAAGGAATTACCTATACAAGTTGATGGAGAATTGTTATATGCAAAAGATATTCAAATAGAGGTTTTACCTAGTCAATTTTTATTTAGGTATTAATTAAGCCGTTTTCTTCTTCCCCTTTATCTACAAATTTATCAGTCCTTTTTGTTCCAGCGTACATTTCATATTCCAATAACCTACAATCAATCGTTGCATTGTAAAATTCAATACGGCGACTTGGTTTTAATCTTATTTTTTTGGCCAATTCTAAATTACCTGTAAAAATATAGCCCAGATAGCCTTTACATTTATTCTTCAAAAAATCACCCATTCTTGCATAAGTAGCTTCCAACTCTGCTTCATAGCCTAATCTTTCACCGTATTCAGGATTAAACATCACCACTGCACGCTCCTGCGCTTCAGGAACATTTGTGTTTTCAAAATCGCAGTCTTGGAAGTAAATCAAATGTGCAACACCAGCCACTTCCGCATTCGTTTTTGCTGTATCAATTGCTCTTTTACTAATATCAGAAGCAATAATTTTAAGTCCAGGTAGTTTAATTATTTGTTCCTTCAATTTTGCATTTTCAATTTCATACATGGCTTTATCATAACCAAGTATATGCATAAATGCATAATTACTTCTTAATAAACCAGGCACTCGATTGGTGGCAATCAAAGCTGCCTCAATGGCTAATGTACCAGAACCACACATTGGATTTACAAAGGGCGCATTTTTGTCCCACTTCGTTGAAAGTATAGTTGCTGCAGCCAGGGCTTCTAACATAGGTGCGGTTCCAGGAAATTTGCGATAACCATGTTTTGCCAAAGTTTCCCCTGAAGTATCTAAGAAAATTTCGGCCTCCTCATTTTTCCAAAATAAATAAACCACAACACCTGAAAGTTCCGAACCAGTACTTGGTCGTTGGTTAGCCACTTCACGCATATGATCTACAATAGCATCCTTCACTCTTAAATTAGCAAAAAGATTGGTAGATATGGAAGGATGGAAAACATTACTTGTAACCGAAAAATAACCATTGGGTGCAATCACTGTTTCCCAAGGAATGGAAACCAATTGTTGGTGTAATTCATTAGGGTCATTACAAATAAATGATTTTAATGAATACATCACCTGACTTGCACATCTTAAATTTAAATTCAAACGAATACAATCCTGCACGGTACCTGTCAACTCCACGCCTGTTTGAAAAACACGATCAGGTGTAAAACCCAAAGCAACCACTTCCTTATTTAAGGAGATAGCCAGCCATTTGTGACAGGTAATGATAATTTTTCGTGGCGTGTTAAATACTTGCATAAATGCAAAGTTAAACTAATTTAACACAGCGCCCTAGTATGTTGCAAGGAATTAGAAGTAATTGCACTATTTAAAGTCAGTGGCATATTGATTGATTTCCTGATCCGTTAAATCCCCGCCAATAATAATTTTATGTTTAAATACCATTTGCTCACCAACTGCTAATACTTTTTTTATTGGAGTTGCGTTTTTATCAAATGCCCTTCCACCAATATTGTTACTTGCAAATAAACCATACCCACGTGCATGTGACCATGCGGGAAAGTTTAAATTATTAGGATGATCCAATATTACAATAGTGATAACCTCTCCCTCCTTCACTGCTCGTAACGCCACCCATTTACTTCTTTTACCCCAAACATCCCCTCCTTTAAAGCCTTCAGCATTGCGATAAACCCCGTTTACCCCTTCATTGTTTAAAACTGGAACTAATGTTTCAACGCCCTTTGCATCTAAATATATCTCTGGTTTTGTTGCAGGTTCTTCAAAAGCACGATCTAACCTCATTCCAAGTAAGCCTTCTTTATTTTCAGTAAAAGTGACTTGATTTTTTGCGGTGAGTTGTGTAATTCTTTCTATAATTCTTGTATTACCCTTCCCTGAAAAAACATAAGAGGTTTGCTCGTTTAAAAGCACATTCTTATTAATATCTATCCAATTGGCACTCACTATTAACTTTCCCAATTTGGAATTAAGTGAAACAATTTTATCAAAAGCTATTTTGCCATACTTTGGCTTTTCCGCTGCAGCAATTGCAAATGAATTATTCCAAAAATCAAGCCCATTCACATCACCAAAATTAAACCACATACCTACATGATGTGGATGATCCGTGCGCTCAAATGGACGCGGTTGTAAAGGATACCCGCGTGTAATAATTTTCCCTGAGGCGGCTATAATTGGATAAAGCGATTGCTTTTCCATATTATCTGGATATATAAATGCAGTAAAAAATTTATTATCAACAAATACTTCTACTTTTTTATCCTTATCAACTTGTTTAAATTGAACTTTTTGCGCTTGCGAACATGTTGCAAAAAAAATACCAAAACAAATTAATGCTACTTGAAGCTTTTTCATTATAAATAAATTTATTAAACCTAAAATACTAAATTTTAACCATTTTAAACTGCAACATCACCACCCCATGATGATTTATTGAGGTTTTAAAGTTGCTCTCGTATTTCCCTAATGATTTTTGGCGCCAAACATCTCTAATTTCATATTTACCAGCTAGACCCAAGGATGCGAAGTCGAAATTAAAAGGCAATGCTTTTTCATCACCCCATCTAAAATAAGATGCGGGGTTTGTTCCATATCCTCCGGTATTAAATAATCCAATGATGGTTGACCCATCTTGCATTTGTTTTTTCCATATTTGTACCCCATTTATTTCTTTCACCAATCTTGCAGGCGCACCCAAAGGATCCTGATTAATTGCAATCACTTCATCATTGGTTAATAAATTCAAAGTAAATGAATCAATTTGCTCAATAGGACAACCAATTAGCATGGGAGCAGCGAGTATACTAAACATACTGATATGACTATACTGCTCATCGGGTGTTAAGCGTGTAGGATGTAAGAT
>CALLKA010000190.1 GCA_938008665.1 uncultured Bacteroidota bacterium | reverse complement strand
ATCCATAAACCAACCGCCGTTGACTCTTTCTTCCAAGCCATCCACACGTCTTTTTAAAAATCCTCTATAATCATTATCAGGAACAAAGCAAATTTCATAGCTCTCACTTTTCTTTGCCAATTCAGGATAACCCATGTCAATCGCCATTTGCTTGATATCTTTTTTATGCATTCCGCCCAATGGTAAAATAGTGCGCTTTAGTAAATCCTGATCCACCCCCCATAATACATAGCTTTGGTCCTTGGTTTCATCCAAGCCTTTTGAAATTACATAACGGCCATTGGTATGTTGTCTCACTTTTGCATAATGTCCTGTCGCAATAAATTCACAACCGAGTGCATCGGCACGCTTCAATAATGCACGCCATTTAATATGCGTGTTACACATTACACAAGGGTTGGGTGTGCGGCCTGCTAAATATTCTTCCACAAAATTTTCAATAACAAAATCGCCAAACTCTTCTCTAATATCTAAAATATAGTGGGGGAAGCCATTGTTAACAGCAGCCAATCGGGCATCATTAAAAGAGTCGATATTGCAACAGCCTGTTTCTTTTCCATTGGTGTTGCTAGTAGAGTAATCCCAGGTTTTCATGGTTATTCCAATAACATCATAACCTTCGTTGTGTAATAAAAGCGCGGCAACCGTGCTATCAATCCCGCCACTCATGGCGACTAAAACCTTTCCTTTTTTACTCATGGTATTTGGCCAGTTAAATGTTGGCTTACCACAAAAGTAATTGATCCTGAGCGACTTTATCACATTGGGGGTAAAAGTGGGCTTAATTTTTAATGTCGACAACCGAAAAACCCTATCTTCATTCCCATAAAACGACAAAATATAAGAAAATGATTAAACTACAAGTTATTGGAAACTTAGGCAAAGACGCCTTAGTTAACAACGTAAATGGCAAAACAGTAATTAACTTTAATGTAGCTCACACTGAGCGATTTAAAGACGCACAAGGAAATCAAAAGGATCGTACGACATGGGTGGACTGTTCGTATTGGACAGACCGCACTGCAGTTGCGCCTTATTTAAAAAAGGGAACGCAGGTGTATGTGGAAGGAACACCGGATGTAAGATCTTACACAACAACTGATGGACGCAATGGTGCTTCATTAACACTTCGTATTTCATCTGTACAATTATTAGGTGCGAAACCAGCTGGCTCAAATACAGGTGGTGGATCAGATGCTTCTAATGGGGGTGATACAGGTAGTGGCGGATATCAAAATGCAGGTGGTAGTTCTGATACCACTGCAATGGATGATTTACCATTTTAATTAATATAGCATTCTGCAATATTCAAAAGGTATACTTCAGGGTATACCTTTTTTATTATAGGCTAACATATGTTTGGCAACAAGCTTGAATTCCATAAATTGATCAAATAAGTTTCATTAATTCAATTGAAATTCACTGCACATAATTACCTTTGACGATACAAAAATTGATTACATAAATATTTTTCTAATGAGGGTAATGAAATTTGGAGGAACAAGTGTTGGGAAGCCGGAAAGGATGCACCAAGTATCGCAATTAATCACGCGTGATGCGGAGCCTACTATCGTTGTATTAAGTGCATTGAGCGGAACTACAAATGCACTGGTTGAAATAAGTAATAGTTTAGCAGCACAAGATAAAAAAGGAGCTACTGAAAAAATTGATGCACTAGAAAATCATTATGCTTTATTTATAAATGATTTAATAAAAGAGTCCACGCTTAAAACTAAAGCGGAAGGAATTATTAAAGAACACTTTGAATTTTTAAGAATAACACAACGCATCTCCTTAAGCGATGCATTGAATAAAGATATTTTAGCACAAGGCGAATTAATGAGCACCAAACTTTTTGCTTTGTATTTAGAGCAAGAAAAAATTGAACATGCCTTAATCCCCGCTTTGGATTTCATGTGTTTGGATATGAATGATGAGCCGGATTTAACTTTGATAGAGCAAAAAATAAAAGTTGTGTTAGCGCAACATGCAACTAAAAAGTTATTTATTACCCAAGGATATATTTGTCGTAATGCAAAAGGCGAGGTTGATAATTTAAAGAGAGGTGGAAGTGATTACACCGCTTCATTGATAGCGGCAGCAGTGCAAGCAAGTGTTTGTGAAATATGGACGGATATTGATGGTATGCATAACAATGATCCGAGAGTGGTGGATAAGACGGTTGCTATTGAGCAATTGAGTTTTGATGAGGCTGCGGAGTTGGCTTATTTCGGTGCTAAAATATTACACCCCACGTGTATTTGGCCTGCACAACAAGGAAATATTCCTGTGAAATTATTAAATACTATGCAACCGTCGGCTGCGGGTACAGTAATAAAAAAAGAAGCAGGAAGTACTGGTGTAAAAGCAGTGGCTGCGAAAGATGGTATTATCGCAATCAAAATTAAGAGCAGTAGGATGTTGCTTGCGTATGGATTTTTAAGAAAGATATTTGAAGTATTTGAAAAATATAAAACGCCGATTGATATGGTGACCACTTCAGAGGTGGCCGTATCTGTTACAATAGATAGTGACTTGCATTTAGATGAAATTATTGCTGAGCTTAATAATATCGCATCCATCGAGGTTGAAAAAAATCAAACCATCATTTCGATTGTTGGAAACGAAATTGCTAAAACAGATGCTGTACTTACAAAATTATTTGATGCAATTAATGAAATTCCGGTAACCATGGTAAGCTATGGTGGAAGTCATCATAATATTTCATTATTGATTCCAAGCGAATACAAAACCAAAACTTTGCAACTCGTGAACAAGGGGTTGTTTAACTTGTAATTGGATTTATTTTATAGCTTCGCTCCAATTGAAATAAATAAACTGCGACCATCGGCAGGCAAGGCACCTGGTCCTGGGTATCCACCAGCACGTCTAGTGAAATATCTTTTATCCAATAGATTATTAATCCCTGCTTTTAGCTGTAACATTTTGGAAAATTTATAACTACCTGTTAAGTCTGTGATTGAATAGGAGGGGATGCGTCCTGTATTTCCATTAGCACTTGCAGCAATTGTATTGTTTGCATCACTAAAGGAGGCGCCTACAAAACTTAATTGTGCGGTGATTAGAAGATTTTTGTATCCATAGCTGATACCTCCTCTGAAAATATCAGTAGGGGCATTTTCAACTTTTTTGCCTTTCGTATTTGCATCTTTATGATCATTGCTATAGGTTGCATTTGTATATGCATAGGAACTAAATAAGATGACATCAGTGGTTTGACTATTTGTAAATGCCCTTATTGGATTGAATTCAATATAAGATTCGATACCCTTGCTAATACTAGCTCCCACATTAGTAATGAGTCTGTAGTTTGTGCCTGAAGTTGTGATGGTACCGACACGATTATTATATTTTAAATAAAATCCACTAATATCAAATTGAATAAAATTTTTTACTTTACCTCTATAGCCAATATCAAAATTATAGCCTTTGGCATCTTTTAATTCTGGGTCAACCACGTCTGTCGTTGGAGGCGCTTGTAAATTTGCAAATTGAATTGGTCTATATGCCTGAGAAAAATTTGTATAAAATTCTGTAGCCTTTGTTACATGGTATTCTGATCCAACACCAACGAGTAGGAAACTTCTACTCCTGGTGATATTTTGTAAATTAATTGCTGTTCCATTGGTGGTTAGTCCATTTCTTCCTGCAGCTGAACCTTCTAACCATTCATATCTGATGCCTGGAATTAAATATAGCTTATCTGAAAATTTAAAAATGTTTTCAATAAATCCTGCGGCATTGGATGATGCAAAACTTACATCTTTAGGGTAGGTTCCTTTTATAGTGATGTCATAATTTGAGCCTGTGCTACCAATACCATCTGCTAACCGGTCCGTATTTCCTTTATATAATCGAATACCTCCTGCAATCGTGTTTTTAAATTTACCAATTGCATAATCGCTTATGATTCTACTTTCAATACCGTAGTTTCTGTATTTATCTAAATTAACGAGCCTATTATTGAATTGGTTTGTTGCAAGGTTGATGCTGTCTTTTATATTGTTGGATTGTAAAAATCCTACACTATTCCGGTCGCCGATGGTTCCGAAAATTTTTGTATTCCAACGGCTATGTTCATTGATTTCGTATTGTAGTATTAGGGCGGGTGTCATCCAAGTGATATCAAACCAGTTTCTGTTTCGGAAGCTTTGTTTTGCATCTTGTATTATTTGTACATCAGTTAAACCTCCCGCTTGTTGACTTCTGATATGGGAATACATTAATTCAAACTTGAGTGAAAATTTATTTGTAACATTATAGGTAATTGTACCGAAACCAGATTTGGTATAAAATTGACTATTATTTCGCCAACCCTCTCCATTTCGTTGGTCAAAAAATGAATAATAATGCAGTTTTCCACGCTTGCCACCTAATGCATTATAACTATTTAATAAACCATTGCTTCCAATAGTTTGTTGCGTTTCAAACTCGATGGGTTTATTAATTTCATTACCATCCTTTAATATATAGTTGACCATACCACCAAATTGTGGTCCATATTGTAAGGCACCTTGACCTCTCACAATTTCAATTCTTTGAACTGCTTGCAATTGTGGATTATAATAAGCTTCAGGATACCCAAATGGATCGGCGGCAATATCATAGCCGTTTTGTCTAACATTAAATTCCCAACTTCGGTTAGGGCTTAAACCTCTTGCGGCAATGCCTATTTGAATACCGCTAGGGTCACTTTCCCAAACGTGTATCCCTGGGACTTTTGCTAATACTTGACGCATGGTATTGTTGGCGATATTGCCCTGAACATTTTCAAGCACAATTAAAGCATTCTTTTTTCCTGCATAAATAGTAGTACCAACAATTTCTGGTAGTTGTTGGTAATCGCTTTTGCTATTTCTGCCAACAACAGTAATGTCGGGCAAGCTTTTCCATTGTAAACTATCCTTGATTTTGTCCTGTGCATTTATGTTTTGATTCAATACACAAATCATGGAAATGGCGAGGCTTAATTTTAGTATCATAATATTGAGCCGCAAAAATAAAGTCAATGAGAACTGCTCATTTTTGAAATCAGGAAAAGTGGTTTATGTTATCCGGAAAAATAAAAAGGAGTCCTGAAAATCGGGACTCCTTTTTGGCTAGAATTTATTTTCTCAAAAAATTTAAATGAATAATAGTGCGTCTCCATAGGAGAAGAAACGGTATTTATCTTTAATTGCTTTTTTATACGCTTCCATGGCTAATTCATATCCTGCAAAAGCACAAGACATAATTAACAAACTCGTTTTTGGCAAATGAAAGTTGGTCACTAAGCTATCCGCAATATTAAAGTTATATGGAGGGTGAATAAAATGATTTGTCCAACCTTCCGCTGGTTTTAATAAGCGTTGCGCAGTTACGCTACTTTCCATTGCACGCATTGCTGTTGTGCCGATTGAACAAACGCGACGACCATTTTGCTTTGCTGTATTAATGATACGACAGGCATCTTCGTCAATCTTAAAATATTCAGCGTCCATTTTATGTTTGCTTAAATCTTCCACTTCAATTGGACGGAAAGTACTTAAACCAGTATGTAAGGTGACTTCCGCAAAACGGATACCTAAAATTTCAGATCTTTTAATTAACTCCTTGCTAAAGTGCAAACCAGCTGTTGGAGCAGCTACTGCACCCTCATGCTTTGCATATACAGTTTGATATCTTTCTTTATCTTCTTCGTCTGGCTTGCGCTTAATATATTTAGGCAATGGTGTTTCTCCTAAAAATTCCAACATGTTTCTAAATCCATCATCATCACCTTCCCATAAAAAACGAATGGTACGGCCACGGCTAGTGGTATTGTCAATGACTTCGGCAACCAATTCTTCGTTTTCGCCAAAATATAATTTGTTTCCTACACGAATTTTTCTTGCGGGATCAACAATTACGTCCCATAAACGATTGGGCTTATTTAATTCTCTTAATAAGAAAACTTCAATCTTAGCACCTGTTTTTTCTTTGCGACCATACATACGTGCAGGAAAAACTTTGGTGTTGTTCACAACAAAAACATCTTTGTCATCATAGTACTCTAATAAATCGGAAAAATTTCGATTCTCCATGTGACCATTCTGACGGTTAACAACCATCAGTCTACTGTCTTCTCTACGCTTGGTAGGGTGTTGTGCGATTAAATTCAAAGGTAGGTCGTACCTAAATTGGGAAAGTTTCATTTGTGTCTATTTTTGGGTGATAGCCACATTAAGTTTACTACAGCCTTACGGGGCAGTTCGCTTCATGTTACGGCATGAAAATTATGGAGGCAAATGTACGACTTTAGCATTAATTTTGCGGACACAACATTTCTACCTAAAATTGGGCAATTTATACAAAATCACTAGATTTGCAAACAATTGTTAGTTTTGGTCCGGTGTTGATTTAAAACAAATTATTCTATGTTGAAAGCTAAATGGTGGAAAGTTTTGTCATTTTTCCTTTTGTTGTACACCTGTACCTATGGATTCATTGTTAAAGTACCAAAGTTGGATGATCGTATGCGTGAATCTATCCGCAATATGTTTTTTCATGTGCCTATGTGGTTTGGTATGATGATATTATTTTTTGTTTCCCTATTTTATGCAATTAAATATTTGAGATCTGGCAATCCAGTACATGATGTGTATTCCTATGCTTATGCATCCATGGGTTTGGTATTTGGAATTTTAGGAATCATTACGGGTGCGTTCTGGGCCAACTATCAATGGGGTAGCCCTTGGGTAGGTGATCCAAAACAAAATGGTGCAGCCATTGCTTTGCTTATCTATTTTGCCTATTTCGTTTTAAGAGGAAGTTTAATTGATACCGAAAAGCGTGCAAGATTATCTGCCGTGTATAATATATTTTCCTTCTTCATGTTGTTTCCCACTTTATGGATTTTACCAAGATTAACAGAGTCCTTACATCCTGGTGGTCAAGGAAGCGAAGGTAATCCAGGAATTAATGGGAAAGATATGTCTGCAAATATGCGTACTGTTTTCTATCCAGCGGTTATTGGTTGGACTTTGTTGGGGGTATGGATAAGTACTTTAAATATTCGTTACCAATTATTAAAATTAAAGAAGGAAGAATTATTATAAAAATTAACAATCTAAATCAAACAATATGATTTCTCTTTTACAAGCAATGACGGCAAATAATTCAGACAACTTAATGTTACGCGATGGTAAAATATATTTAGTAATGACCGTCGTTAGTATCATATTAGTGGGCTTATTTATTTATGTGGCAAGCATTGATAAAAAAATAAGTAAGTTGGAAAATAGCGCAAAAGATTAAATTTATTTAAAACCAATACATATGTCAGACAATCAGCCTTACAGTTTTTTTGAAAGCGTTGAAAAAAGTTTCGACAAAGCTGCCAAGTTTACTACATGGGAGCAAGGAATATTAGATCAAATTAAAGCATGTAATAGTATTTACAGCATGCGTTTCCCAGTAAAAATGGATGATGGCCACATTGAAGTAATTGAAGCGTATCGTGTTCAGCATTCACAACATAAGTCACCTTGTAAAGGGGGAATACGTTTTAGTATGGCGGTGAATCAAGATGAGGTAATGGCATTGGCTGCATTAATGACTTATAAATGCGCCATTGTTAATGTTCCTTTTGGTGGCGCTAAGGGAGGGATTAAAATTAGCCCACGTAGTTTAAGTCCGTATGAATTAGAAAAAATAACTAGAAGATATACTTCAGAATTAGTAAAGAAAAATTTTATCGGTCCAGGCATTGATGTACCAGCACCAGATTACGGAACAGGTGAGCGTGAGATGGCATGGATCGTGGATACCTATCAATCATTAAAGCCAGGTGAAATTGATGCAGCTGGTTGTGTGACTGGTAAACCTATTTCTTTAGGGGGTGTTCGTGGACGTAAAGAAGCCACTGGCTTAGGTGTATTTTTTGGCATCAGAGAAGTTTGTTTGATGGAAGATCAAATGAAAAAATTAGGCCTTATTGTTGGCGTGCAGGATAAAAAAGTAATTGTACAAGGCTTGGGAAATGTAGGTTATTATACTTCTAAATTTTTCAGAGAGGGTGGCGCTAAAGTTATTGCTATTGCAGAATTTGAAGGGGCTATTTACAATGCAGATGGATTAAATGAGGAAGATGTTTTCCAACATCGTAAAAAAACGGGAAGCATTTTAAATTTCCCGGGGGCTACTAACATAGCAAATAGTGCAGATGCTTTAGAAATGGAATGTGATATTTTAATTCCAGCAGCATTAGAAAATGTAATTGATAAAAATAATGCGTCACGAATCAAAGCAAAAATAATTGGGGAGGCGGCAAATGGTCCATTAACGCCAGCAGCGGACGAAGTTTTTGCAAAAAAAGGCATTTTAGTTATTCCTGATATGTATTTAAACGCAGGGGGTGTTACTGTATCTTATTTTGAGTGGTTAAAAAACTTAAGCCATGTAAGATATGGTCGTTTGGAAAAAAGATAGATCGGAAGAGCGTCGTGTAGGGAAAGAGTGTCTTCGCCTGTGTAGA
>CALLKA010000189.1 GCA_938008665.1 uncultured Bacteroidota bacterium | reverse complement strand
AAGGTGTAGGTATAATAGAAAATTTTGTTTTATATCCTGTACTTTTTAAAATAAAATCGACAATCGGCGTTGGGTTAGCCAAACTATGCGGATGATGCCCAATCCCTTTTTTATGTATCACTGTAATATCTCCGCCTGCACTTTTGATTCGAACTTCAAAGGGATTTGTATTTTCATCCACAGGTACTACCTCGTCAGCATCCCCAACAACATGCAGCATTGGATATCCTCCCTTCGCAATTAGTTCGGCATTATCCAATGGACTATTTTTAAATATCTTGGCTTGTTCCTCCGTTAAATTAAAATCATTTTTAAAAATGGACCAATCATCCTTACTTCCAGGCCCCTTTCCTAATCCACCTGGCCAGCTTTTCATATCAAGAACAGGCGCATCTGCATAAACTGCAGCTAGTTTAGTTGGATTTTGCAAAGCCCAATTATACGCATAAATACCACCCCTACTCATTCCTTCTAAAACAACTTTTTTAGACATGCCGATAATTTGCATGTAGTCATAAAATTGATTCCACAATTTTACGGACTCATCGTTACCATACATTTCAGCAACGTCCATATAAGCAATATGAAATCCCCTTTCTAATAACGCGATATCAGTTTGTGGTTCATGTCCCCAAAATCTGGCCCGCCAAACCCAAGGTTGACCTTTCGCTACTTTTTTAGGACTAACCACTTTACAATTTCTATTCTTAAATGTAAAGTCAGCGCATGAATATCCATAAAAGGCACTTATTACTTTTTGTTCTTTAATACTTTCAAAGATTGAACTCCGTTTATCTGTCTCTAATTTAACAAGCTCATATAACCTTTTAGAAATTAGCGTGCCTCCTAAAGAAGATGGATGAATTTTATCTAAAAACAAATCTTGCTTATCGATGAACATAGAAAACAAATCCAATACTTCTATATTTTTCTCAAAAGCAAATTTTTGAATTTTTGGTATTATCTTATTTTTAATGACGCTGTTATTTAAAAGACTACTATCATTTAAAAAAATAGGTAAAGGCAATAATAGAACAATACGCGGACGCGCCCACAAATTAGCATAGGACTGGACAATACCTTCAAGCATATTTGTGAAATTTGAAATAAATGCAGTGTCTGATGATTTCATTTCATCTAAGCCTAATTCAACAAAAACAATATCTGGGTTAATTGTTTGGCTTTTTTTAAATGCAGCCGTTTTGTTGTATCCGTTTACCCCATTACTTAAAACAGGTGCATTAACCACCCCTAAATTTATTACCTTATAATTCACCCCGAGTAAATACTGCAATTGCTGTGGAAAATTATTCTTTTCTCTGTTTTCAACGCCTATGCCATAGGTCACCCCATTCCCAATACATGCAATATTGACAACTTTTTGCCCAAAAATTGAGCCGCAAAAAATGAGCCCGATTAAGAGCAACTTAATTCTTATATAAATTGTATTCATGCTTCATCATTTATGTATAAATTAAATTTACAACAATTATAAAACTTATGCTTGAATAGTATTTGGACAAAATTGAATTACTTACCCTTGGGCTTATAATTGGCTAAAAACACCCCCGTCATAATAAGTCCTGCCGATAAAAGTTTTGTTAACGTAATAGTCTCATTTAACAAGATGATAGCAGCAATGGTTGCAAAAAAAGGTTGCGAATATATAAAAGACCCTGCGACACTAGCGCCTAATTTATAAATACCAAAATTCACCAATTGATACGCAAAAAAGGTAGCGCCTACTACAATATAAAATAGACAAAACCAACTTAATGCATCAAATGAAGTCCATTGCACTAAACGTAAATCATGCCATCCAAATGGGATACTTATCATACTACCAATCAAAAACACCCATTTTAAAATAGCTGTATTTGAGTATTTATGTGCGATTGATTTCATTAAAACTACATAAGTGGCATAGCTGATAGCGCCAAAAACTACAAACATGTCGCCAAGTGCTTGACCTGATTTATTGACGACCGAAATATCTCTTGAAAAAACCAATAAAACGCCACCAAAAATTCCGAGTAAAAGTCCAAGGATTTTTAAACTATTTAATCTTTCTTTTAAAAAAACTACTGCAAGCAAGGTAATTACAATAGGTGTGGTTAATACAAGCAAGGAAGCGTGAATGGGGCTTGTCAAAGACATTCCCTTTATTGAAAAATTTTGATTCATTGCAATTCCTGTTAAAGCGCAAATCAAAATAATATAAAAATCAGCTTTCTGAAATTGATTGGTACCCGCTTTCAATCCAAAAAATAGCCAAAAAAGAATTGCAGCACCTCCGATTCTAATTGAAGTCAATGCAATTGGCGTAATGAGTGATGGGCTAATATGTTTCACTGCAACTATACTAGTTGCAAAGAAAAAATTTCCCAACAATACCGCCAATATGGCTTTTAGTTTTTCAGATACCATACTTTAAATCTTACCTATTAAAAATAGGCATAAAAAAACTTCTGCTAAAGGAATAACAGAAGTTTTTATTAGTAAAGTATTTTATAATTATTGGGATATAAGTTATTACGACTTAATTCCCTTTGCCATCAAGTATAATTGGCGTTTTACCACTACCACCCATGATAATCACTTTGGCATTGGGTGAAGTCATCAATCCTTTCATTGCCTGAATTTGTTCATATTGTAATTGCTTGTCACCTAAGCCAGAGCTGATGATTCTTTGATAATCAGCAATACCTTGTGCTTCTACTCTTTTACGCTCTGCTTCTTGTTTTTCTTTTTGTAAAACAAACTGCATTTTTTGCGCTTCCTGCTCTGCCTTAATTTTTTCTTCAATAGAAGCCTTCACGGTTGCTGGCAAAGTAATATTGCGAACCAATAATTGCTCTAGCACAAAACCTCTTTCTTTTAAATTAGCTTCAATGGTTTTAAATATTCTCGATTGAAATTCATCTCTTTTAGTTGAGTATAAATCAACAGCTGTGTAATAAACAGCGTTATCTCTGATTTTAGTTCTTGTAACAGGTCGTACAATTACATTTTTAAAATCATACCCAATTTGCCTAACAATATTAGGTGCTTGTGCCGATTGCACACGATATAAAACTGTCAAATCAATCACCACTTCCAAGCCATCTGCAGTTAATACACGTATCGCATCATCTCCAGACAAATCCCCTTCACTATGAACACCACTCATCGTATAATTTTGTGTACGAACATCAATTGTATTGATGGAAACCAAAGGATTCACCATGGTTAAACCACTTGTTAATATTTCATCCTGTACTTTCCCAAATAGTGATTGTACACCAATCTCACCTGCATCAATTTGTTTCACACTCGATGATAATGCACCAATGACAATTATTACAATTCCTACCGAACGAACAGTTCCACTGCGACTAGAAATGGGCAAATTCAAATTTTTCACAGCACCTGCAGCAAAAAATATAAGTATTCCTAGAATGATTAAAAACATAATTTTAAATTTTATTGTTACATAAATATACGCTTTTAAATTCGCGCAATCCTATTTATTATACCCTAAAAATTGCCTAACTTTTTGTCAAAAATTTTGAATAAATTCGTTAGATAAATCGACCCTATATGAAAAATAAAGTCCTATCACTTAGTCTATTATCTATTTTAACCAGCAACTTACTTTTTGGCCAAACAAAACCGGAATGGACAACCATTTTCAAAAATATTAATACAGAAGTAGTCGCAAACTCGAATGCCTACCAATCATTAAAAGATGCGACTGAAACTATTGGTCATAGATTAACAGGATCGGCCAACGGGGAAAAAGCAGAAGAATTTGCGTACAACCTGCTTAAATCCTACGGGTTTAAAAACTTGAAATACCAACCTTTTGAAGTGGAAAGCTGGAGCCGTGGCACTATTAAAGTTACCATTGGCTCATCCATAGATAAATTAAAACCTATAAAATCTGTTTCGCTCGCCTACTCGCCCATTAAAGTAAACAAAACACTTGAAGTGGTTGATATGGGTAATGGATTGGAGGAAGATTATTTGAATAACCCAAACAAGGTGTTTGGAAAATTTGCACTCGTTTATTTAGGCGTGCTGCCATTATCAAAACCAGGTACCCCCAACTTGCATCGTTCTGAAAAAACAGCAATTGCCACCAAATATGGCGCGAAGGGAATTATTGTTATAAATACCTCTGCCAATGGCATCTTATTAACAGGCACCGCTTCCGTAACTGGAAAATTAATTCCGATACCCGCAGTTTGCGTTGGAAAAGAAGATGGTATGATTCTGAAAGAAAAACTTAAAACTGAAAAACTTTTTAGCCAAATTGAGATGACGAACTTTTCGGGATTAATTAAGGCAAGAAATATTATTGCGACAATTCCAGGAGCGATCCTACCCAATGAAAAAGTAGTGGTGGGCGGACATTTAGATAGCTGGGATTTAGCTACTGGCGCCATTGATAATGGCATAGGTTCATTTTCAGTATTGGATATGGCAAGAACATTTCAAGCATTAAAATTAAATCCTGCTCGCACAGTTGAATTTGCACTATTTATGGGGGAAGAAGAAGGATTACTTGGTTCAAAAGCATATGTGGCTGCAGCAAAAAATGACAAAAGCATTGATCAAATTAGGTATATGTTCAATTATGACATGACCAATGATCCAAAAGGTTTCTCAACCAGTTCGGAAGACAGCAGAACTTTGTTCCAAAGTATTGGTGCTATTGCCAATAAAATTGATACCAGTTTCAAAAATTCCTTATCCGTTGGCGCAGGATTGCACAGTGATCACCAACCATTTATGTTGCAGGGTATTCCAACTGGTGGAGGTTCAGGCGGCGGGTTACCCAATGGCGCAGGGCCATGCTACCATGCTGACTGTGATGGATTTAACTTAGTGGATGAAAAAGGAATGAAAAATACGGTCCGTTATGGTACTATGCTTTTATATGGGGTGGCGGATGCTTATGAAATAAAGTCAAAACATTTGACGGATCAAGAAACAAAACAATTCCTAATTAATAAGGGTTTAAAAGAGGCATTACAAATTGCGGGTGATTGGCGTTGGAAGGACTAAATTATGAAAAAATAATAGTGATATAAATCAGTTATTTTTTGTAACTTCAAGAGAATCCAAACGACTTCAAAAAATGCTCGATTCAGCCCCTAATGGGAATGTAGTTAAACCAATTATAAAGGATATCAGGTTTGATGCTTTGTTTCAATCAGCATCCATGGGAATAATTTTAGTCAATGCCCATGGTGTCATTGTGATGGCAAACCCCTTCGCCTGTAATCAATTTGGATACACGGAAAATAGCATGGAAGGCCTAGTGCTTGAAAAAATAATCCCACAACGATTTCACCACAAGCATGTGGGTTATAGAAATAGCTATATTGAAAATCCAAAGTCCAGAGGAATGGGGATAGGCATGACGCTTTCTGCTTTAAAAAAAGATGGATCAGAATTTCCAGTAGAAATAAGTTTAGGCCATTTTAAATCCGAGGACCAACAATATGCAATTGCTTTTATCGTAGATATTACCCGCCGACATGAATATGAAAGTAAGATATTATTGCAACAAGCAGAAATGGAAAAGGTGAATGAAGAAATGAGGCAATTAAATTTCAATTTGGAAAATACAGTCTTACAAAGAACCACTGAATTACAAAAAACATTAGTTGAACTAGAAGCTTCTAAAGAACACCTTACAAAATCTTTAGAGAAAGAAAAAGAAGTCAACGACTTGAAATCAAGGTTTGTATCCATGGCATCACATGAATTTAGAACACCCCTAAGTACGGTTTTATCTTCCATTTCACTATTGGCAAAATACAATACAACAGAGGACCAACCCAAAAGAGACAAACATATTGACCGTATAAAATCTTCGGTTAAAACCCTAACTGATATATTGAACGAATTTTTATCCTTAGGTAAAATTGAAGAAGGGAAGGTTGAGGTAAAATCAGAATTATTTGATATAAGTGAATTCATAAATAGCATCACGAACGAAATGAATGTGCTGCTTAAACCTGGCCAAGAAATTAAATACGAACATTTTGGTAATATATGCACCTATACAGATAGCATTTTATTGAAACATGTACTAATCAATCTAGTTTCAAATGCGATCAAATTTTCACCTGAAAATGCAAACATTACCATTACTTGTAAAGTGGACAATGAAAATACAACGATAAAGATTACAGACCAAGGTATGGGAATCCCAATGGCAGATCAGATCCATTTATTTGAAAGATTTTTTAGAGCAACCAACGCAACAAATATTCAAGGAACTGGATTAGGGCTTCATATTGTGGGTAGATATATTGAGATATTAAATGGCACCATTTCTTATGAAAGCGAATTAGAAAAAGGGAGTACATTTAAAATAGTATTTCCCAGTTTAATAAAAAATGAATATGATTAAAAAATAATAACTATGGAAAAAATTTTATTAATAGAGGATAACGAGGCCCTTAGAGATAATACTGCTGAAATTTTAGGCCTTGCCAATTACGAGGTATTTACTGCCGAAAATGGTAAAGTAGGTGTTGAAATGGCTATGGCAAATCCACCAGATTTAATTATTTGCGATATTATGATGCCGGTTTTAGATGGCTATGGTGTTTTTCAAATTATCAGTAAAAATCTAGAACTTCAGCATATCCCATTTATATTTTTAAGTGCTAAAAGCGAGCGTACCGATTTAAGAAAAGGGATGGAAATGGGTGCAGACGATTATATTACAAAACCTTTTTCAGATGCAGAATTAATCAATGCAATAAGGGCCCGTTTAGAAAAAATTAAACTTTTAAAAGCGCAGGGTGGCAAAGGGATTGAAAATTGGTACCAAATTATTTCAGACCTTGGGAACAAAGATGAAATGCATGATGCATTAGAAAGCCATGATGTTATACAATACAAAAAAAAGCAAGTAATTTATTCTGAAGGACAACATCCGAATAAATTATATTACATCCAAACAGGCAAAGTAAAAATTTATAAAACAAGTGATGGCGGAAAGGAGTTAATCATCGGCTTACTTTCTGCAGGTGATTTTTTTGGGCACATCCCACTTATCGAAAATTCCATTTATGAGGAATTTGCGGAAACCATGGAGGAATCAACCATACGTGTTATTCCGAGAAAAGAATTTGAACACTTGATCACGCAACACCAAGAAATTGCATTAAAAGTAATCAAGTTACTAGCCAATAATATTACTGAAAAAGAACAACAACTAGTTGCATTGGCCTATCACAGTTTAAGAAAAAGAGTAGCTGACGCTTTATTAACTTTAAAAAAGAAGTATGCCAATAAAGAGGAGGAAGGAAATTTTTCTATATCAATTTCAAGAGAGGATTTAGCAAATATCGCAGGAACTGCTACCGAAAGTTTGATCAGAACCTTAAGCGACTTTAAATCGGAAAAATTAATTGAAATAAAGGAAGGGAAAATAATTCTGCTTGAAGAAAAAAAATTAACCAATCTTTTTAACTAACCCTTACGCAACAATTGTATCAAATTTTTCTGCTGTTACTTTTGCCCAAAGTTTGAATTCATTTTCTAAATAAGCTATTTGCTCTTTGTATTTAATAATCAATTTTACATATTGATTATTGACAAAATAAATAATAGATTTTTTTTGTACTATTGTTTTTTTTAGTGCAATAATATCTTTTCTTAACAGCTGAAGTGCTACTTCCCTATTCAAAATTTGCTGATGTATTTCTTCCGCCCAATCTATAAAATGATTGGGTACTACATGATCTAATAGGCCACTAAGCTTTCGCTTAATTACTGTCTGCTCTTCCTGAATCAAATTCAGTGTGTTTAATAAGCTATCTAAATCCTTATATATTATATCCTTATTCATAGCTTGTTAATTGTGACATGAAATTTTATCGGCACCTATGCCTAAATGTGGACTTAAATAAGGTATGCCTAAACTCATCCCTCTTAATATTAGCAATACGCCCATACTAAAAATAAATACGGGTAATAAGTTTTGTATTTTTTTTCTAAAATTCAAGCCAAAATACTGCCCGCCAATAGCTACCATTAGTAATGCAGGCATGGTGCCCAAACCAAAAAATGCCATAAGCAAACCCCCTTGTAAAATATTTTGTGTTGCTAATGCAGACGTTAATGCAACGTAGATCATTCCACAGGGCAGTAAACCATTTAAAATACCTATTAAATAAAACACTGTTCTGTTTTTACGCTGAAACAACTGCCCCATTTTTTTAACTATAAAAGTATATAGCAGATTGAATTGCAAAAATCTGGGTATAAGTTTTGGTTTAATTATAAAAACATAAACAACATATAATAACATAATACTGCCCATAACAATAGATAAGTTTTCCTGCGCTCCGTATAATGGCAACTGACTGCCAAACATTCCTAATAAAATACCTAATACTGCATAACTTGATATTTTTCCTGCATGATACAATAAGATAGATTGCAATTTTTGAAAATGAGTTTGCTGCGAAATAGGCAATGCCATCACCAATGGGCCACACATGCCAATAC
>CALLKA010000188.1 GCA_938008665.1 uncultured Bacteroidota bacterium | reverse complement strand
AATTATTGTTTATATAATTAATCGCTTCAAAAAATCAAAAATTGCTAAACCATGAGAAAAATTCTCTTGACGATGATGTCGTTAACTTTTCTTGCTAGCATTGCATGGGCCCAAACCCGTCCATTGTCTGGTACTGTTGTTGGTGATAACGGTGTTCCTTTAGTAGGCGCTAGTGTCACACAAAAAAATTCAACCAAAGGCACCGTTACGGATGCGAATGGTAAATTCACTATTTCTTTACCAACTGGTAAGGTTTCCTTAGTCATTAATTCTGTGGGATATACTGCACAGGAATTAGCTATTACTAATCAAAATGAGGTTAAGGTTCAGTTAGTCACTGAAAATAAATCATTAGAAGATGTAGTAGTCGTGGGTTATGGTTCGGTTCGTAAAAAAGATTTAACAGGTGCCGTAGGATCTGTTAGCTCAAAGGACATTGTCCGAACTAACCCGTCTAATGCAACTCAAGCCTTACAAGGTCAGGTGACAGGGGTAGTTATTACAAAAAATAGTAACAAGCCAGGTCAAGCATTTAGCATTGATATTCGTGGACAAAATACCATCACGGGTGCAACGGAACCATTGGTTGTTGTTGATGGAGTCATTGGAGCGAGATTGCGTGATATTAATCCGCAGGATATTCAATCCATTGATGTCTTAAAAGATGCATCTTCTACCGCCATTTATGGTGCAAGAGGTGCGAATGGTGTAATCATCATCACTTCTAAAAAAGGGATTGCAGGCAAACCAAAAGTTACGCTTGATTCTTATTTTGGAAGTAAGCGTCCTGGACATTTGATTCAATTACAAAATGCACAACAATTTTATAAATCAGCAGTTGATGACGCTGTATTGAATGGTGGAACTGCTACTGTTTTCACAGCAAGTGAGATGGCCATGATCAATGGCGGTAAATCTACTGATTGGGTAGGTTTGGTAACGCAACCAGGGATCACTGCAAATACAACCGTAGCGGTAACAGGCGGTAATGCGGGAACTACTTATCGTTTTTCTGGTGGTTATGTTCAGGAAGATGGTAACATCCCTGTTACTTCATTTAAAAAATATTCATTAAATGCTGCATTAGATAGCAGATTAAATAATTGGCTTCGTGTAGGCTTCACCGCTTACATTAACTATAGTTCCAATCCGACGGGTTCTTTGGAAGTGCTTCGTTCTGCTTACAGAGCAAGACCAACTGGGGTAGTTAATTATAGTGATATCGTGAATCCAAGTGAAGCATATGATTTAGCCATTGGACCATGGAACGGATTGTCAGTTTGGATGGGTATTAAAGATAATCAGGTGCCTAACCCATTAATTGATGCGGATCCTACTATCTATCAAAATACCACCACATTTAGTAATTCAATGGGAAATGGATTTGTTGAAGTGGGTCTTGCAAAAGGCTTAACTTTTAAATCATCATTCTCTGCATCTACCATTGATGAAAGAAATGGGGAGTTTAGAAATACACTTTCTAAATCTCAATTATTAAATCCACCAAGATCCAACTTTCAATACAGAAATTGGAGCACCTATACTTTAGATAATCAGTTATCTTATAACTTAACAAAAGGGAAACATAAGTTAAATGCAACTGCATTACAAAGTGCATACAAAAATACCTATGAAACTTATTCTATAGCTGCAACGAATCTTCCCTATGAGTCTCTTTGGTATAATATAGGAACTGGAGGAGTTGTTACTGCAGGTAGTACTTTTGTGCGCCAACAGCTTGAATCTTATATGGGACGTGTTAACTACACCTTTAATGAAAAATACTTATTAACCTTAACTGGTCGTGCGGATGGCGCTTCACAACTTGCACCTGAAAATAGATGGGCGTTTTTCCCTTCTGGAGCTTTTGCATGGCAAGCAGGGGATGAGGATTTTATTAGAGATTTAAATGTATTTTCTGATTTAAAATTACGTGTGAGCTATGGTGAAGTGGGTAACTCTAACGTTGCTGCATATAGTACGCAAGCAGGTTTATTAACAACCAACTATAGCTTTGGTGCTACAGCTTATGGTGGATTTGCACCATCTGCAATTGGTAATAAAAATCTTAAATGGGAAAGAAGTCAGGAATTAAACTTAGGTTTAAACATGGGCTTTTTTAATAATCGTATCACAACCACTATTGAGGTATACAAAAGAAACACCAAGGATTTGATTTTAAACCAAACACTTCCAACATCAACAGGTTTCTCAACGGTGACTACCAATGTGGGTCAAGTTTCCAACAAGGGGATTGAAATCATGATCAATTCTAAGAATATTGAAACCAAAAACTTTTCTTGGTCAACCAATATCAATTTTTCTAAAAACATTAACCGAGTTGAATCACTTGCAAATGGGGTAACTTCGATTATTGGTAGTTCTTTATTTGTAGGCAAACCAGTAAGGTCATTGTTTGATTATAAATTTGCAGGTATCTGGCAATTAAAAGATAGTACCATGGCAAAAACTTATGGTCAAATGCCAGGATCAGTAAGAGTAGAAGATACCAACAATGATGGTGTAATATCAAATTCAACGGGTAAGGATGACCGTGTTTGGTTGGGCACACAATTACCTAATTTTATTATGGGTATGACCAACAGGTTTACTTACAAAAACTTTGACATGTCGTTTTTGTTGTATTATAGAAATGGTACTATGTATAATAACGCAATGTTAGGTGGCACTATGGCTGACTATACAGGAAGTAGATATAACCATGTGGTAATGAACTATTGGACAAAGAACAATCCAACCAATGATTTTTATGGTCCAGGCGTTCCGCAACCATATAGGGGTGCAAGAAACTATGAAGTTGCAAGTTTTTTAAGACTATCTGATATCACTTTAGGTTACAATGTACCAGCAAGTGTACTTAAGAAAAAAATAGAGCGGATTAGAATATACGGTCAAATTATAAATCCAGGGGTATGGTCTAAGTATAATGGACTTGATCCTGAATATAATTCATCAACCTATATTGATGATGTTCCAACCATTACTTATGCAGTCGGTTTAAACATCGGATTCTAAAACATCAATTTTTAAATTACACAATTATGAAAAAAATATTTTCAACTCGATATTTACTTACAGTCGCGATAATAGCCTTGGTTATTACAGGTTGTAAAAAAACATTCTTGGATGAGTATAATCCAAGTAATAGAACTACGGATAATTATTATACTACAGTCACTGGATATGAAACTTTAGTTACCTCATGTTATCCTTTGCTTAGGGATATTGCACAGGTGCGTATTCCAACCCTCAATGGAACAGATATGTTTTCATCAGGCGGTTGGTTTGGTACGATTGCTTTCCCTTCACAAACATCTCAAACAGGAAGCCCCTATGATACTTATGATATTGGGTTGAATTCCTCTTTAGGAGAATTACAATCTTTATGGGATTTATTATATAGAGAAATTAACAGATGTAATGCTGCTATTGAGCGTGCGCCAGCAGTCGTTAATATTGTTGATTCTGTTAGAAATTCAAGAGTAGGGGAAGCTAAATTTTTAAGATCACTTTCCTTATTTTGGGCGGTACAACAATGGGGTGATGTTCCAATGCCTTTAAAAGAGACAATGGATGCGAGTTTAACTGTTGTTAGAGTTCCATCAAAGGATATCTATACACAAATTATCGCAGATTTAAATGATGCTATTACGAAATTACCTAATACCCAAGCTGCTGCTGGTAGGGTTACAAAAAATGCAGCTAAATTTTTGTTAGCACGTGTATATTTAACAAGAGGTTGGAATTTCAATGGTGCATTAGGCGGAACAGCAACTGATTTTAATAGTGCCTTGGCATTATGTGATGATGTAATTGCTTCTGGTTTGCATCCTTTAGAAAGTAACTGGAATAATTTATGGCCAATTCATAATAAAAATCCTAAAAAAGAAACTGCAACAGCTGCAAGCTCTGTTGCGGTGGCGAATGCAAGTAAGGAAGTCGTTTTTGCCATACAATATGCGAATGCTGCTGCATATAATGGGGACGCGAATTTAAGTACTTCTAATGGAACGATTGGAAATGACTTACATACACGCTTTAGTGGTGGACCTAGTGGTGTTGCGCAGGAAGCAAGAACTGGTACCTATAATAGATGGTTGCCAGCGCATAATGTTACTTGGGGTGCTTATCGATTGTTTGATCCAGTGATGGATGCGAGATACGAGGGTACATTTAATAGTGTTTCTTATGCTACATTGGCAGGTTCTGTATCACTTTCAAGTAATAAGCCTTATTCACAAGCACTAACACTTACTTATGCTTCTGGTGATACAACTGCAGTTGCGTTGCCTTGGAATGTGGATGTTAGTGATGTGAAAATGTTAGGGGTTAATATTCCAGGTGGAACTAAAAAGTATTCTGTTCAAAGCTCCATCGATTTATATTGGTTAGGCAAAGCAACTGTTGGTCAACAAATTGCTGATGCGTTGGGTTGGGGTGGTCCAATGTTCTGGAAGTTTTTCCAACCAGGCATTACTTATGGGGATGGATTTTCAACTTTCAATGATCCATTATTCCGTTCTGCTGAATTATATTTAATGGCTGCTGAAGCAATCGTAAAAGGCGCAACGGGTGCTAAGTTAGGAACAGCAGATGTTTATTACAATATTGTTCTAGATAGAGCCTTAGCTTCTAACAAAGGCAAATCACCTATGCGTGCAACTAATCCAGGAAATGTATTAGATCCATTAACGAATATTACCTCCTATAGAGCAACGCCTGCAACTATCAATATTGATATGATTTTGGATGAATATGGGCGTGAATTTTTAGGAGAAGGTAATGAGCGTTGGTATCAATTAAAACGTACTGGAAAATTAATTGAACGTGCAACAAAATTCAATGGATGGACCGTTTGGGGAAGAGGTGGTGCGCAACAAATTGCTGCGAAACATTACTTAAGACCAATACCACAAGGTATGTTGGATAATTCAAGTCCAAGAATAGAACAAAACCCTGGTTATTAATAAAGGGGGATTGTTGGTAATAAAAAAGCCAAGTTCATTTATGAACCTGGCTTTTTTATTATTGGATTAATTTGGGGTTTATGG
>CALLKA010000187.1 GCA_938008665.1 uncultured Bacteroidota bacterium | reverse complement strand
TAATATTGATAAAAATTCTGCCTTTTATGAAAACCCCAATTTTTTATTGGCTCCCTTTGATATTATCTCTGCCCGTAAATCAACTAGTTATTCTGAGCAAAAAAAGGTCACTATTGAGGGAGAGGTTTTATATCCAGGTAATTATGTTTTATCCAATAAAAACGAACGCGCGTCGGAAGTAATTAAACGTGCAGGCGGATTAACAGCATCCGCTTATTCGGACGGTGCTATTTTAATTCGTAAACAAGCCATCGGAAAGTCAACTACCGATAGTGTGGTGTTTCGTACCAGACAAAATTTAATTAAAAACAGAACTGAAATAAAAAATTTAAATGACACTGCATTATTAAAAAATATTTATAAAGAGAACGAGGAAAAAATTGTGAGTTTTGACTTGAAAAAAGCTTTACAATTTCCCGGAAGCCCAGATGATTTGATTTTAGAGGAAAATGATATCTTAAGAATTGAAAAAGTATTACAAACGATTGAAACATTTGGGGGTGTAAATATTCCAATGAAAATTACATTTGATAATAATAACAGGGGATTCAAGCACGCTATTCGCGCATCCGGGGGCTTTGCTTACAATGCAGATAAAACACTATCTTATGTGATTGGCGCCAATGGTAAAGTTAGAAGTACGAAAAAGTTTATGTTTATCAAATTTTATCCAAAAATCACTGCAGGATCGCAGGTATATGTGCCAATTAAACCTAAGAAAGAATTAACCACCGGTGAGATGATTGGTATAGGTACAACAATCGCTTCCTTAGTAGGTCTAGTAATTTCACTTATTAATGCAACAAAATAATTTACAATGTCATTACCAAATAATACCGTTGCACTTACTGATATTATAGCTTCTGCTAAAAATTTTATAAAATTTATTCAATCCAAATTGAAGTTATTAGGGTTGTTGATTGTTTTGGGTGGGGTATTAGGTTTAGCCTATTATTTTATCACTAGCCCTAAATACCAAGCAACCGCTACTTTTATTGTGGAGGAAAAATCAAGCAGTAGTGGTTTAGCGGGTATGGCGGGGCAATTAGGATTTGATATTAGCAGCTTAACAGGTGGTAATGCAGGCTTATTTGATGGGGATAATATTTTAGAAATTATAAAATCTAGAAATATTGTTGAATCTGTATTGTTATCTAAGATTGATGTAGCCGATAGCGCAAATAATAAAACCTTAGCTGATTTATATTATGAAACAAGCGGTTTAAAAAATAAATTAGCAGGTAAAAGTAATGAGCTTACTAATTTAAATTTTTCAAATATAAAAAAAGGAGCAGCGCATACAATTACACAGGACAGTGTGCTTTATATAATGATTGAAAAAATAAATAAGGAAAATTTAAATGTACAACGCACTAATAAAAAAGGATCCATTATTAGTATAAGTACAAATTCAACGAACCCACAATTTTCAAAATTATTCTCTGAGCGCTTGTTAAATGAAACAAGCGAAATGTATGTTAAAATTAAAGTGGGTAATTTAAGTTCAAATATAACTCGATTACAAAATAAAGCCGATTCATTACAAGCATTGTTAAACAAAACTTCCTACCAATCTGCTGCATTAAACACCTTTGATGCGAATGAAGCTTATAAATCATCGGCTGTACCTGAGGAAATGTCACAACGAGATAAATTGGTACTTAACACTTTGTACGCCGAAGTAGTTAAAAATGTGGAAATATTGCGTATCTCCTTGATCAATCAAAAACCAATAATTCAAGTGTTGGATTTACCTAAATTCCCTTTGATCAACCAGCAAAAATCTTTTTTATTCATTGAATTGATTGCCATATTTGCCGGATTAGTTATAGGGCTTCTGTATTTATTGCTAGCCTACACAGGGAACAATAAATCCTAGTTTAACATGAGCACTCAGTCGCATCGCTTATTTTTATTACGCGCCAATGGGGATGCTACCATTGCTTTATATTTTTTAGCAAATAGCCCTGCAAAAAATAATTATACAGTTATTGCTTCCAACCATTTAAAGCCTTTGATTAACGCGTTAGTTAAGTACATAGATGTAAGTTCCCTTAAAATTGAATTTGCTAATTTTGGTATAACACAATCGCAACTTAATTTATTTACCAACCGACACCTAATTTCAACCGACACTTTACAGCAAGTAATAAAATTAAAGCATTTTATTAAAAATAATCCGAATAATCATGGAGTGGATTATGTTGAACAAGATAAAAAATCCACGCTTTTAAATTTACTAACGGGTCATTTGTTTAAAGCCATAGTTGATAAGCAAGTGTATGCTGAAATGGAAGCGTTTTTTAATACAGATTTAATAACAGTTGCATTAAAAGGCACATTAAATAAAATTCTCATTTTACCCGATGCGCGCATTACTGCAAGGCGTATACCTGAAAATGTAATTGAACATATTAAAACTCCATTAAAAGGCGCCAATAAATCATTGCAGGTTGCCTATTTAAATAAGGACAACGAACCCTTGATACAAACTGATTCACAAAATGCCCTAGGGTCATATAGTAATTTTGAACAGTTATTGGCTTTAATTAATGAAGCTGATTTTATATTTGGTTCAGACAGCCTCCCCATTCATCTTTGTCATGTATTAAAAAAGCCCCACTTTATATTATACCCTTACAATGGATCCGATAACTTTTTTACCCCCTACGCATTAAAAAATAAGCAGTATTTAAATTTCAAAGAAGTTAATGAAAATAGCTTTACTTTTCTTTCAAAGCTATAATTTTATATATTTATGACTACACCTATTGCTGCTTATATCATCAAATCAAAATACGAATCAGCAAGAAATATACAAGTGGGGATACTCAAAAACCAAATCATTAATAGCAACATAGTTGAAGCTATTTTTCCAAAATTTCAACATGTGCCATTTATTGAGAAAATGATTAAATTATCAAAAATCAGGTTTGGCAAGGAATTGTTGTCCAATGAAATTGGGGTTGTCATGTCACACCGAAGAGCTTGGCAAAAAATTGTTGCTGATAATGATATAAATTCGAAACAACATTATTTAATATTAGAATCAGATAGCAAGATAATTAATCTTGAAATCTTGCAACAACAAATAGACAAAATTAAGTTGAATTACGACCTATTTTTTTGGGGGGCTTGGACCGGTCATGCTAGTATAAAAAAATCAACAAAAATAAGAATTAACGATAAATATAGTATCGGCGAGCCTTTGATAAATTCCATATATGGCGCTTATGGGTATTCGCTAACCCCACAGACGGCTAAATATTTATTAAGTAGGACAAATAAAATTAAATGTCAAATTGATATTTTTAAAGAATATATAGAACCTAATAGGGTTCGAATTGGAACCATCGTACCTGAAGTAATAAGTTTTTGGGGAGATACAGAAAGCACCATACGAGACCCAGAAAGTTTTTATCAGATAAATAAGCGGAAACTTATAATTAAGCTTTTTTATTGCCGTAATACAATTGTGTCCTACTTTTGTTAAATATGCAAATGGAGCAACAAAAGTCATTGGTCGTAATCACTTGGGATGGTATTTCATCGCCCTTATCCTGTATTTTTAAAGATACGATTCAAAATTTTGATATTTTAATTTATGATTACTCCGGAATTGCGAAACAACCTATTATTGAAAAAATAACGACCAATCACTTTGTTTCTGTTAAATCAGAGTGTAAGGGTGATATTTTACAAAACACTTATCGCTATTTATCAAAAATTGAAAACATACCCTATAAATATATAGGTATTTTAGATGATGATATTTATTTTTCAATCAACGATTTAAATAAACTTTTATTTATTGCGGAACTAGAAAAATTAGATGTTTTTCAAGCAAGCTTATCACACGATAGTTATTATAATCATAGAAATTTTATTCACAAGACGGGTTACCAAATTTTGAAAACCTGGTGGGTGGAAATTATGTCGCCATTTTATAGTATTGAAATATTTATGCAGGCTGGACAATATTTTGATAAAAGCATATCCGGAACTGGTATTGATGTTTATTTAATACCAACCATTCAGCAATTACTACATAAAACAAATACGGCAGTGATTCATGCTGTTCAAATGAAACATTGCAGACCCATTAGAACAGATGGAAGGGTTTTCTCCAATGGAAAAACAAACTTGCAAGAAATTCAAGAATTAAATATATTTTGTAGAGAAATGATCGCTACAAAAAAGATAAATGTAGATAAGGACTTTATAGAAAATGTGTTATACAAAAAATACGTTTATGGTATCCCTTTAAGAGATAAAATAAAAAGGATTATGCCAATGATAAAGAATTTATATAGATTAATTGTAGATGCTAGTTACCGTTAACATCAGCAAATGTCAACACAGAAAAATGTTTTTTACAATATTTTGTTTGCGCTAGCGCAGGTTTTATTGCCATTAATAACCTTCCCTTATTTAGCACGCACTTTAGGCCCCACCTATTTAGGGACATTGAATTTTGCTGAAAGTATTGCACGTTACTTTGTATTATTAGCCGCGGTGGGTATACCGGTATACGGGGTAAGAATGATTGCAAAGCACAGTGACAATAAAGTTGAATTATCCAAAACATTTTTAGAACTATTTTTAATCAATCTGGTGATAGCATCGGTATTAGCAGTTGGTTTTGGATTTTGTATTTTTTTTATGCCTAAGCTTTCTGGCGATGCTGTTTTATTCACTTGGTCGCTCGCCTTCTTTTTTTGTCAAACTTTCCTATTTGAATGGTTTTTTGCGGGACTTAACCAATTTAAATTTATTGCACTTAGGTATTTTTTTATACGTATAGTATTTATTTTAAGCGTTTTTGTTTTTATAAAAACCAATACAGATTATAGTAAATATATGGTATTACAAGTGGGGGCTAGTGTACTAGTAGCACTTGTAAACATAAAATATATTCTTAAATATATTATTTTAAATCAAAGTGTTTTTAGTGCATTAAACCTATCAAAACATATTAAACCATTATTGACTTTATTTTTGACAATTTTTTCAATAAGTATTTATTTGTCATTGGATACGGTGCTACTAGGTTTTTTAGCTGATAATGAAAGTGTAGGCTACTATTCCTCTGTATTGAAATTAAATAAAATAATTATTGCCGTACTTGCCGCGGTATCGGCGGCCATGTTCCCTAAAATTATCCATTTGTACCAGTCAGGTGAAATTCAAAAATTTACTGAAATAATCCGCAAAGGATTTTATTTCATTATTAGTATGGGTATTCCAATCATGATTATTGTGATGGGTTGTGCTACTCAAATAGTGTTTATTGTTTTAGGCAATGGCTATGAGCGTTCTGTTTTGCCATTGCAAATTTCAGCTCCTTTAATATTAATTGTTAGCATATCCAGTATTTTTGGATTTCAAATATTAAATGCGCTATCCAAGGACAAAGAAATTTTAATATCAGCCATCATAGGCATGGTATTAAGTATAGGGTTAACCTTTATGTTGGTTAGCAAATACAAGGAGATTGGCGAAGCAATTACCATTTTATTAACCGAATTAGCTGTTTGTGGCGCATTTATTTATTTCTCAAAAAAGCATTACAATATTAAGTTATTATTACCCTTGATATGGGAGCAATTAAGTGCTGGCATTCCTT
>CALLKA010000186.1 GCA_938008665.1 uncultured Bacteroidota bacterium | reverse complement strand
ATCTTTGACAATTGCAGAAGGACGTGCATTGAGTAATGCAGTACACCGTACAGGTCGTATTTTGCAAATTGGAAGTCAGCAAAGATCTTCCACACAATTTCGTTATGCTGCTGAACTAGTTCGAAATGGTCGTATTGGTGATTTAAAAACGGTATATGTTGGTTTACCAGGTGATCCAGGTGGAGATGAGGAACCAGAAATGCCGATTCCAAAAAATTTAAATTATGATGCTTGGTTAGGTTCCACACCGAATGTTTATTACACTGAAAAAAGAGTGCATCCACAAAATGATTATAGCCGACCAGGCTGGTTGCGTATGGAACAATTTGGCGCTGGTATGATCACCGGTTGGGGTGCACACCATGTTGATTGTGCGCATTGGGGTATGGATACAGAATATACAGGGCCTATTGAAATTTCCGGACGCGCTGATTTTCCTAAATCAGGATTATGGAATGTACATGGCTTATTTCAAACAGAAGGTGTTTATGCAAATGGCGTAAAAATGATTATCAGCAATGAAATACCCAATGGAATAAAATTTGAAGGGACCGAAGGTTGGATATTTGTTACCCGTGGCGATTATCGCGCTAGCTCAAGTGATCCAATCCCAACCGGTAAAAATAAAGTATTACCATTAACTGCAAGCAATAACAAAATCATCACTTCTGTGATTGGGGAAAATGAAATTAATTTATACAAAAGTACAGACCATCATGGCAACTGGCTAGAAAGTATCGTTAGCAGAAAGCAACCTATTTCTCCTGTTGAAATTGGACATCGCTCCTGCTCTACTTGTTTATTACATCATATTGCGATGAAATTAAAACGTAAAATTTATTGGGATCCAATGAACGAGCGTTTCTTAAATGATGACGAAGCCAACGCATTATTAAACCGTCCACACCGCTTCCCTTACGAAGTAAAAGGATTGGATTAAACTGCAATGAATATATTAAATAACTTAAAGGAACTTTTTCAAAATTACATATGAATAACTCAAATTCAGATCGTCGCAAATTTATCAAAACTACTTCTGCCTTATCGGGTATGCTTTTATTTTCAGGCATGTCTAATAAAACAAAAGCAGAAACAATTCCACAAGCTGCCCCTATTAAAGTAATTCCTAACCGGATTAAGTTTGGAGTCATCAATATTAACCATCCACATATTTATGGAATGACGGAAGCGATAAAGCGTGGTGGCGGACAATTAGTTGCTTTATATGCTAAAGAACCAGAATTAGTGGCTGATTATTTAAAATCATTCCCAGAAGCAAAATTAGCAAAGAACGAAAATGAAATTTTAGAAGACCCCAATATTCAATTGATTTTAAGTTCGGGCATTCCTGACGAACGTGCCCCATTGGGTATTCGTGCAATGCAACATGGCAAGGATTATTTGACAGACAAGCCAGGGATAATTACTTTAGAACAACTTGCCGCTGTTAGAAAAGTACAAAAGGAAACGAAAAGAATATTTTCAATCATGTATAGTGAAAGATTGGAAAACAAAGGCACGGAGATGGCCAGCCAATTGGTAAAATCTGGCGCGATTGGCAATGTAATTCAAACAATAAATTTAGCACCACATCGCATTAATAATGGCATAGGCAAAACAGGATTGGCTATTAGACCTGATTGGTTTTTCGATAAAAAAAGATATGGTGGTATTTTAACTGATATTGGTTCGCATCAATTTGATCAATACTTACACTTCACGCAATCAACAGAGGCGCAAGTATTAATGTCACAAACAGGCAATGTGCATTACCCGCAATACCCCAACTTTGAGGATTTTGGAGACGTCATGTTACAAGGCAATGGTGGTGCAGGCTATATTAGAGTTGACTGGTTTACACCAGATGGTTTAAGTAGCTGGGGCGATGGCAGATTAACTATTTTAGGAACCGATGGTTATATTGAGGTGCGTAAAAATATTGATGTATCCTCAGGACATAAAGGGGGCAATCATTTATACATGACTGATAAAAAAGAAATGAGATATATAGATTGTAATAATGTTGAATTACCATTTGGTCCACTTTTTGTTGATGACGTTATCAATAGAACTGAAACTGCTATGTCACAAGCGCATTGTTTGCTTGCAACAGAATTGGCATTGAAAGCACAAAAAATGGCGAAGCCATTGATTTTGAAAAAATAAAAAGTTAGCCTAAGCAAACTACTTTCATCATAGCAAAAAAAATAGCCATCCTTTAATTTCGGATGGCTATTTTAATATTAAACCATTTCTAATTATTTAATCGTTGCAATAGGCACTGGATCCATATCCGTAAACTCCTTGTTCTCCCCTGCCATGCCCCAAATAAAACCATAGTTGGCTGTACCCACGCCAAAGTGCATACTCCAAGGTGCTGATAAAACTGCTTCATTATTTCCAATAACAACATGTCTTGTTTCCTGTGGCTCACCCATAAAATGCATAACACGATGTGCTTCATTCATATCAAAATAAAAATAAGCTTCCATCCTTCTGGTGTGGGTATGCGGTGGTACTGAATTCCAAACACACCCTTCATCTAAAATGGTTAAGCCCATCACTAATTGACAACTTTGAATACCATCGTTATGAATGTATTTATAAATAGTTCTTTTGTTTGAGGTAGCCAATTCACCCAATTTAACTGGGGCTGCATCCGCCTTGGTCATTTTTTGATTAGGATAAGTATGATGTGCTGGTGTGGATAATATATAAAATAATGCAGGATTGGATGCATCATTACTAGCAAAGGAAACATGTTCAGTTCCTTTACCTAAATAAACACATTCTAATTTGTCAATTTCATAATCTACGCCATCTGCAGTAACTGTTCCTTTCCCGCCTACGTTAATAATTCCTAATTCACGACGCTCTAAAAAATAGTTTGCTTTTAATTCTCCTTCATTGGCAAGTTCTATTTTATTTTTACCAGGCACTACGCCACCCACAATCATTCGATCATAATGAGAATACACCAAATTAATTTCATCTTGCTTCATCAAGTTTTGTATTAAAAAATTAGCACGTAATTCCGCAGTATTCATTTTACTAGTTTCTACTGGGCTATTTTGAAATCTTATTTGCATATGTTTATTTTTTATTTTTTGATTCTTATTTATTTTACTCCTTACCTTACCTTACCTTACCTTACCTTACCTTCCCATCCAACCACCATCCACGGTGATAATTGAGCCATTGATATAATCCGCTGCCGAGGAGCATAAAAATACATAAGCTCCTGATAAATCAGCTGATTTACCCCAACGACCTGCTGGTATTCTTGATAATATGGACTTACTCCTTTCCGGATCGGCACGTAAAGCTTCTGTATTATCAGTTTCAATATACCCAGGTGCAACACCATTCACATTTACCCCATGTGCCGCCCATTCGTTTGCAAATGCCTTCAATAAGGACTTAATCGCCCCTTTGCTTGCAGCATAGCCAGGCACATTAATTCCTCCCTGAAAACTTAACAAGGAACAAGTGAAAACTATTTTACCTGACTTGTCCGCTACCATTCTTTTTCCTATTTCTCTGGTAAGCACAAATTGCGCATTTAAATTAATTTCCATAATGGTATCAAAGTATTCATCGGAATGTTCAGCGGCAGGTGCACGCATAATGCTTCCCGCATTGTTAATTAAAATATCAATACGCGGATGATCCAGTTTAACTTTTTCTATAAAGGCATGTAATGCAGTGCGATTTGAAAAATCAACCGCATAGGGATAAAATTTTCGACCCGCTGCTTCTACTGCCTTCTGTACTTCACTGCCTTGATTGGGCATACTATTCGAAACACCAATAATATCAGCGCCTGCATTGGCTAAGTCAATGGCAATCGCCATCCCTATACCACGGCTGCAACCTGTAACTAATGCTAGTTTATGATCTAATCTAAAATTGCTCATCTGTAATCTTATGTTTTAATTAAAAAAGTTGGAGTAATAATTCACTCTTTATCCATTACGCATCTAAAACCCAAATGTTCCATTCCTGAATCAGGGGAACTTTTCATCCGAGCAGATACACGGTATCCGCTACAATAGGAATCATTGCATAAAAACGAGCCACCCCTCATTACACGTTTGGTAATTAATGGCTCATCAGGATCAAAACTTTTCGTGGGTCCTTTTGGATTAATGGAAAGCTTTGTTTTGCCGAGTTGCGTGTAGTAATCATTGTTATATAAATCAGCACACCATTCCCAAACATTGCCAGCCACATCATATAATCCATAACCATTCGGTGCAAACGATTTTACAGGTGCCGCGCCCATAAAACCATCTTTATTCAAATTCAAATATGGAAAATTACCTTGCCAAAAATTACATTTACTCACCCCATTCTCATCAAAGGTTTTACCCCAACTGTAAGTATTGTTGACTAATCCGCCACGCGCAGCATATTCCCATTCCGCTTCTGTTGGTAGTCTTTTACCCGCCCATTTACTATAAGCCACAGCGTCATCCCAACTTACATGTGTCACTGGAAAATTATCTTTTCCAATGATATCACTATTTGGCCCATTTGGATGCTTCCAATTCGCACCCCTGGTCCATGACCACCATTGACTGTAATCATTTAAATTGACTTCCGATTTTGTAGGTACAAATATTAAGGAAGCAGCCTTTAACACCGAATCCGGGGGCTTAGGCGTATTAGGAGGCACTTGCGATTTGATCTCCTCCCAATTAATATCTTTTTCAGCTGTGGTGATATATCCAGTTGCTTTTACAAATTCACTAAACTGCGCATTGGTCACTTCAGTGGCATCCATATAAAAACCATTCACTTTTACACTATGCTTTGGATATTCATCTTTACGTGCTTGCTCATTATCTCCGCCCATCATAAAAGTTCCAGCAGGTATCCAAACCATTCCATCGTGCTTATCCAAGGGTTTTCCAAAAGCATTATATCGGGAAGGAATTTTACTACAACATGATTTTAGCGTATCTGTATCCGCTACTTTTTTTACAGCAGTCACTTTTTTATTGACAGGGGCAGGTACTATTTTTTTTGTAGCTACTGTTTTTGGAATTACAATTTTATTTTGGGTATCTCTCTTTTGCTGCGCCATTATATTGACTGACAAAAGAAAAAAGGGTATAAATAATACAAAACCATTTTTTTTGAAATTCAACTTGCTATTTTTCATATTTCATTTTACTTAATTAGTTCGACCCGTAGAAACAATTTTAGTTATATTAAAAAAGACTTCGCATCTACCCTTCTATAAAGTCCTTCCGCATGGGACTAAAAGTATCCATTAAAACGCCTTCTTCCAAACAAATTACCCCGTGCCATACATTGGAATGGGCAAAAAAAGTTTCTCCTTGATTTAATACCTTTTTTACTCCCCCTAGTTCCACCTCAAACTGCCCGGATTCGACATAACTAATTTGAACATGTGGGTGTTGATGCAACGCCCCAATAGCCCCTTTTTCAAACTTAACTTTAACCAACATCACTGACTCATCATAAGCTAAAATGGCACGTTGGACCCCAGGGGCAACATTTGTCCATTTTACTATATCGTTTTCGGTAAAAACATTGGTCATTTGCTTGATTTTAATTATTTTGTATAAGTAAATTTAACTTAATTTAAATGATTGATTTTAATGTCAATAACAAAAATTAATCGAAACTTTCTTACCCTATAAAGATAAATTTAATTTCTAAATTAAAAACTATGCAACTAAAATCATTGTTATTATCTGCACTTCTTATGTCATTTATTTGCGAAAACGTTATCGCCCAACAAGGCAGCAGAAATGACCTCATGAAAAATCTGATTACAGAAAACTACGCGTTGGCCGAAAGTCAATATACATTGATGATGAAATCGGTTCCTTCAGGCAAACTTCCACAATCCTATGATGCTACTAAAAATCAGCTCCTATCAAGAGATATCACTTGGTGGTGCACTGGCTTTTATCCAGGCTCTTTATTATACATTTACGAGCAAACTAAAAGTGAAACCATTAAGGCTGAAGCATTACGTGCTTTAAAAGTCATTGAACCAAATCAATACTACACAGGTAATCACGACTTAGGGTTCATGATGTATTGCAGCTACGGAAATGCTTATCGTTTATTTAAAGATGAAAATTACAAACAAATCATTTTTAATGCTGCTGCATCCTTAGCAACCAGGTACCGTCCTACGATGAAATCCATTCAATCTTGGAATAAAAATCAATACTTTAATTGTCCAGTGATCATTGACAACATGATGAATTTAGAAATGTTGAATTGGGTAAGTCAAAATGGAGGAGATGCCAAATACCAAGAAATTGCCGTTACGCATAGTAATACTTCCATGAAAGAATTTTACCGCCCTGATTATAGCTCATTCCATGTGGTAGATTTTGATGAAAAAACAGGAAAGGTATTAAGAAAAACTACCCATCAAGGTGCCGCTAATACTTCAGCTTGGTCAAGAGGACAAGCTTGGGGTTTATATGGCTATATCACCATGTACCGTGCAACAAAAAATATTGCTTACTTAAATCATGCAAAAAAAATTGCAGCATTTTATTTGAACCATCCTAATTTACCAGCAGATAAAGTTCCTTATTGGGACTTTGATGCAGGTCAACAACCCATTGCAAAGCGTGATGCTTCTGCTGCCGCTATTACTGCATCTGCATTAATGGAGTTGGCGCAATATACAACTGGTGCTGAAAAAGAAAGATACATTAATGATGGTGTAAAAATGATACAATCCTTATCCAATGAAACCTACCGAGCAAAAGAAGGTGAGAATGGTGGATTTTTAATCAAACATTGCGTAGGTGCACTTACCTTAAATTCTGAAATTGACGTACCGCTAATTTACGCCGATTACTATTTTTTAGAAGCGCTAAAGCGTTATAAAGATTGGTACTTAAATAATTAAACAACTACCACATGGGTAAAGAGGAATAATTTACGCAGCAATTCGCGCGAAAATTATTCCTCTTTACATATAGGGCTTTAACTGATCACTTACTTTTTTCAAAAAAGGGGGGATAATAACTTTTGGGTCACCTGGATTTAGCGTTTCTGTGGGTAAGTAGCCTTTATAAGGAGATGCAGCAATAATTTTAACTAACTTTTTTAAATCCATGGGTTGCACTTTACCATTAATGGTAATGAGCTCCTTGATTTGCCAGTTGACAGCATAAGGTGCCACTAATTCAATTTCACTATAGCCTTCCTTGGTTTGGAAATTACCGGTGTCCACCACCAAGCCAAACCACTGTTTATCGAGTCGATCAACAAAATAAATTGCTTGTTCTGCTGTCAATATAAAATCATTGTGGTTTTGCATCGCAATGATCACCCCAAATTTTTTTCCATATTGAACACACTGCTCAAAGCTTTCAATGATCCAATCTGCTACCTCCTTCCAAGCGTATCCTTCTGGTAATTTTTTTGCACTATAAATACGTATCACTGGCGCCCCTAATTTGGCCGCTACTTCAATCCACTTTTTTACAAAATTAACTTCTGCTTGTCGGTCCGCTGGATTGGGTGAACCAAAATCATTGCGTATACCAGTTCCACTAATACTAAGTCCTGCCTTATGGACCCTATTCTTTATACTATATATGTATGCATCAGAAGGCACTTGCGGATAGTTTTGCAAGTAATATCCAGTAATATCAATCGCATCTATATTCAAATTTCCACAAAAGTCAATGACTTCCTCAATCGTGATTTCCTTTTTGGTTAAGGGTGCATTAAATGAATATGCATTTAAACTAATTTTAAAACGGTGGCTTAACGATGAATTATTTTCAGAGGGAACCAACCTCTTATTTGAACTGCTTCCCATATTTGATTTGGCAATTGCAGGCATGAAAAATAGGGACTGCAAAAACTTTCTTCTTTGACTCATAAAATGGCTTCGTTTTAAATGATAAAAAAGTTCATCTATTAAATGTACCAAATATTTCTAAAAAAATAACCCCAGTAAAACTGAGGTTATTTTAAAATAT
>CALLKA010000185.1 GCA_938008665.1 uncultured Bacteroidota bacterium | reverse complement strand
TGTCAATCTTATCGGGCACTAATAATTGCTGAACAAACTCGTCATTAATTTCCTTGTTATTAAATGCGAAAACCAGCCTACTTGCAGCTACAAGCCCTATAATTCCTTTTTCATTTTTTACAAGTGCGTCAAAGCCTATGGGTGATATTTGCGGTTGATCAAATGGCGCAAAATCACAACTGGCCGTGATCATCAAAGGAAGTTTCCCCGCATTATCCCACTGCATAATTTCATTTTGGGTAATCACTGCTTCCTCTGCCAATCGTGTATAATTTCCATGCCCTGTATAGTTCAAAATCAAAGTTCCATTATTCACCATTTGCTTAATCATATTATTTACCAAAGGGTATGTATTACCTGCAGAAGAATTTATCGCAGGAAATAAATCCAGGTATATTTTTTTCTGATTCCATTTGGGTTGATTGAGCTTCAAGCTTGTTGAAATTTCTTCGGCATGTTGCAAATGCAAATTATAATCACCGTCATCTGCTATCCAGGTTAATTGATTACGCCAAGCACCTAAATTTTTCTCACTTTGGTATTGTATCAATTTTTTTATAGCCATATCTGCATCTACTGCATTTTTAACTGGAATTCTTCCAACTGATAAAGCCAATGACTGAATTCCTTGCGGCGAATTAATGTCTTCCCCGTCTTTTAAAATAGCAAAAAAATCATCGGTCGTATAGCTTGATAAAACAGAATTCGAACTCCTACTTTCATAACTAGGAACTTGTATTTGGTTATCTATTTTTCTATAATCAAAATTTCCAATGCCTAATAACAATAAGTATTTTGGAATGGTTGTATTATTTTTTTTCGCCTTGTCATAAATATATTTGACGTAATTTCTAATTCCAATGGGACTTGGCTGACCTCCTGAAAACTCATTAAATACGCGCGTAGTAGTGGTCACAAAAGTGGTTAAGCTATGATTTGCCGAATGAAATTTCGCCAAACTGTCTGCCGCTTTTAAATAATTAGATGCAGTAATAATAATATAATCCGCAGGAGGAGTATTTAATAAACTCGGATAATCAATGTTTAACACTTCCACCAAGCTAGGGGTTTCAAACCCTAGTTTATTGACGCCAAAAAACTCACGCAAGGTGTCTGCATTTTGAATAAAACTAGCAACCCCATTTTGAAAATTATTAACCATCTCCACTGGATTTTCAGGGTGGGTTACCTCCCATATTTTTGTGGCTGCATCAGCATCTTTGATTTGATATTGAATCACCTTCCCATTACCTACCAAACTGGCGTTTCGAAATCCTAGCGACTTTGCCCCGCCATAAAAGCCAATTTTTCGTTTTGCCTGAAGCGTGATATAATTAACCCAGCCTGTACTATTTGTATTCGCGCTTAAATAGCCAACACCCAAGTTGGCTGCTACTAAATTTGTACTCATCAAATTATTTGTCAATGGAATTCTGAAGGTATCCAATACCACATTTGCAGCGTCATCATATATATATCCCGAAATAGGTGCAACTGTGGTTGTTCTTAATTTTTGATCATTCAAGGTTAACTCAAAATTCGCAACAGAAGCGGTGCTTGCTGCCGCATAATTCAATTTAAAAATTAAATCAGAAGTATTGACCAAGCCCTCCATATTTAAAGGAGTGGTCATTTTTGATTGCTTCCCTATACCTATACCCATGGCTGGCCCCCACCAAATTTGACCACTGTTTAATATATTGATCGTGTCTTTTTCAATTACCCATCTTTCATCAAAAATATCGGTAGTTGCATTCGCAATATAATTTGAATTTTGTTTTTGAATCCTTTTACCATCCTTTCCCAATGAAATAAAATAATACACCGAATCACCGTTTGCATTTTTACTATGTTCAAAAAAATGAATCGCCCCATTCCACTTCCATTGAATATTCCCTTGGCTATAAAATAAAAAATAATCTTGATTGTCAAATTGACCATCTCCCCCATCCTGTACTTCAATGGCATTTTCATATAAACCAACCCCCATTGTGGCACTAACTTTCTCAACTAAATTAGTCGTATTTAAATTAAATAATTGTAGCTGTGCACTCGCAAACGGTACGGTCAAACCCCATGTTTTTAGCTGCGCCCCTGTCACCTGATAAAATCCTTGTTTTGACACGGCAATTTTAACCCATTTCCCTTGGGAAAAAGGCACAGATTGCGCGCTAATTTTGCTTGAAAGAAATAGCGAACTGCATAAAATATATAATACAACCCATCTCATAGGTTAAAATTAAGCTTTTACTAACATAAGATTCTAAATACATATGTATAAAATGAGCAAAAACTAGTTATATTCGCTGTATATTCTATCACTAATTTGACCCCACAATTACTATGAATTTTCTAAATAGTATTTTATTGTTTTTTGCGATGTTATTAATTAGTCCCGTACTCTTTAATTCAAATGAAAGTAAAACATTCAAAACAGTCGCTAACAACATGTTCATTGATAATAAAAATGACCCTTATGAAGGCATGACTCGCATACAAGGAGGTACTTTTGCCATGGGAATCAATCAGGAAGATGTTATTGGAGACTGGAACAACCGATTAAGAAGAGTTACCGTTAGTTCATTTTACCTTGATCAAAAGGAAGTAAGTAATAAAAATTACAAAGAATATTTACATTGGCTTGAAAAGGTTTTTTTACCCACTAATCAAGATTCAATTGTAAACCAAGCAAGACCAGACACTTTGGTTTGGCGTAGCGAACTCGCTTATAATGAGCCCATGGTTGAAGCCTATTTTAGACACCCTTCATTCAACGATTACCCAGTAGTTGGAATTACTTGGGAACAAGCAAGCGAATATTGTAAGTGGCGAACAGATAGAGCAAACGAAAAACTTCTAATTAAGTTAGGATACATTGATGCTAAAAACGATTCAAACAAAGCTGTTGGTGCAAATAATTTTAACAAGGAGGCTTATCTGACTGACGAATACAATGTTGCTCCTACCGCCAAAGTAGCAAATAAAAAACCAAAAAAAGGGGAAGATGCACCTAAACTAAAAATAAGTTTTGAAGATGGTGTATTGACTGCAGATTACAGATTGCCTACTGAAGCCGAGTGGGAATATGCTGCAAAAACAACTTTATTGAGTAGCGGATCCTTAAAAGAAGCCATCAAAAACGGTAGCAACTCAAAAAATAAAAATGCACAATTAACATCATCGGACCTTCCCTTCCCATGGAGTGGCAGTGGCAATAACAACTTAAGGGATGCCAAAAAGGGGAAAACACAGGGTTTGTTTTTAGCCAATTTTAAAAATGGGAGCGGTGATTATAAAGGAATGACAGGATATATCAATGAATCTAGTGGTATGATTGACAAAGTGAGTAGTCATTTACAAAATTCTAGTTTGAAACTATACAATATTTCAGGAAATGTAAGCGAATGGGTTGCTGATGTTTATCGCCCTATGAACAATCTGGACATGGACGATTTTAATCCATTTCGCGGAAATGTATTTCAATCCAATGACACCAAATTAGCTAAAGGAAGTCGTCGTGATGCAAAAGGTAGAATTATTAAAACTATTGAATCTGATTCAACAGTTAAAACGCGCAATTATGATCATGCAAACGCCATAAATGCGCTAGATGGAGACGACGCAGAAAATGCGAGTTACGAATCAGGCAGTGCTACATTAATTTCAAACAAATCAAGGGTATACAAAGGTGGTAGTTGGAAGGACCGCCCTTATTGGTTAAATCCAGGAACTAGAAGATATTTGGACCAAGATAAATCAAACAACAATATTGGATTTAGATGTGCGATGTCTGCTTTTTATGAAGCACCTCCAAAGACTGGATTTCAATTACCTTGGAACAAAAAATAAATAACCCATGAATTTACGCATTGGCTCAGGTATTGATTTTCATCAGCTTGTAGAAGGTCGCGATTTATGGATTGGAGGAATTAAAATTCCACATACAAAAGGTGCACTCGGACATAGTGATGCCGATGTTTTATTACATGCTATTTGTGATGCATTATTAGGTGCATTAAGCTTAGGTGATATTGGAACGCACTTCCCAGACAATGACAATACCTACAAAAATATAGATAGTAAAATTTTATTAAAAAAAACTTACGATTTAATTACGGAGAAGGGATATTATATTATAAATATCGATTCTTCTTTATGTCTGGAAGCACCAAAAATAAAACCTCATGTACATGCAATGCAAACATGTATAGCCGAAATTTTAAATATAGGTGTTGATGCTATTTCAATCAAAGCAACTACTACTGAAAAAATGGGGTTTGTAGGCAGAGAAGAAGGCCTAGTTGCCTACGCAACATGTTTATTAGCTTCTAAATAGTTTTATGCAATTACCATCTATTGCTTTTTTATACGAAATTTTCAAAAAAAATCCGAGTGTACAAACGGATACGCGAAAATTAAAACAAGGTGATATTTATTTTGCATTGAAGGGCCCCAATTTTAATGGCAATGTTTTTGCTTTAGCTGCATTAGAGGCTGGCGCATCATTTGCTGTCGTAGACGAACCCATTCCTCAAAGCGATGCTATTGATGAACGAATTTTACAGGTAGCTGATGCACTAACTACGCTTCAAGATTTAGCAAAACATCACAGACTACAATTTGATATTCCATTTATTGCCATTACAGGAAGCAATGGCAAGACAACCACCAAGGAATTAATTGCTGCAGTACTTAGCTCCCATTTCAAAATATACACAACCGTTGGAAATTTAAATAATCACATTGGCGTTCCGCTCACCTTATTAAGTATACAAACTGATGCGCAAATGGCTGTGATTGAAATGGGTGCCAACCATTTACATGAAATAGAAAGTTATTGCCAATACGCAATGCCCAACTATGGCATGATCACCAATTGCGGTAAAGCACATTTGGAAGGATTTGGTTCTGAAGAAGGTGTAAAAAAGGGCAAAGGTGAATTATATGATTACCTTAAAATAAATAAGGGCGCCGTATTTGTAATGAAGGATTATGATTACTTAAATAACATGAGTGCTGGGATTGAAAATATAATCACTTATGGAAATAGTGATGGCGCATTACAAGGCCAGCCTCATTCGCATAATGGATTGTTAAAAGTAGTGTTCACCAAAGGAACGCTAATGGAACAAATACAAACACAATTAGTTGGCGACTATAATCTACCCAACGTATTAGCCGCAGTATGCATTGGACAATATTTCAATGTCCCCATTGAAAAGATAAAAAATGCTATTGAAAACTATGCACCTTCCAACAGTCGCTCCCAATTAACCAGTTGGAAAAACAATCAAATAATTTTGGATGCATATAACGCCAACCCAAGTAGCATGAAAGTTGCGGTAGAAAATTTTGCAAAGCTAGCCGCCGAAAATAAAATTATTTGTTTGGGTGGAATGAAGGAATTGGGAGAAGAAAGTGTATTGGAACATCAAGCATTGATTAATTATATGCAAAGCTTTAATTGGGAGCAAGTAGTTTTAGTGGGTGGAGATTTTAAAACCTGTCAACACAATTACTTATACTTTGAAAATGCCTTAGAAGCCAAGCAATGGCTGAAAGCACAGGCCTACCAGCATAAACATATACTCATTAAGGGTTCCAGAGGTATTCAGATGGAGCAGATGATTGCAGACTAATTTTAGCTAATAAATCGATATCTTTGCGGCCATGAAAAGCAATTACCTACTAAGTATATTAAAAAACAAATGCCCTAGATGCAGGGAAGGTAATTT
>CALLKA010000184.1 GCA_938008665.1 uncultured Bacteroidota bacterium | reverse complement strand
CGTCATTAATGTAATGACTATCATTTGTTGCAATTACCGGTACTTTATATTTTTTTGCATATTGTAAAAGTCGGTCATTAATTATTTGCTGCTCCGGAATTTGATGTCTTTGAATTTCAATATAATAATCCTCACCAAAAATATCCAACCACCATTTAAATTCTTTTTCCGCTGCGGCTTCCTCACTTTTTAATATGGCTTGCGGTACATGCGCACCAATACAACAGGTAGTAGCAATTAATCCTTCATGGTATTTTTCAATTAATGATTTATCAATACGTGGGTACTTACTGTACATTCCTTCAATGTATCCAAGAGAAGTAAGTTTGATTAAGTTTTGATAACCAATTGCATTCTTTGCCAATAAAACTTGATGATAACGATTGTCCTTTAATTCCTTGGTAAAGTTTTTGATATGCCGATCCTTCACCACATAAAATTCACAACCAACAATGGGTTTAACAATTGGGGCTAAAATATCTTTCCCATCAGCATCTTTTCCAATGACTTTTGTTTTTTTCCATGCCTGGCTAACAAACTTAAAAGCCCCAAACATATTACCGTGATCCGTGATGGCAAGTGCAGGCATATTATCACTCATTGCTTTTTCATACAAACCTTCAATGGAAGCAGCGCCATCTAAAAGTGAATATTGGGTATGTACATGTAAATGTGAAAATGTAGGCATCTTGGAATGGGTGTAAGTATACAAATATCGTAAAATTAAGGGGTATAAATTGGCTTAATTTTCCACAAATAAATCGTTAAAAACGTACTAAAATTCCCTTTTTACACCTACAAACATTAACTTGCCTGTCTATGGGGATACAAAAATTATATAGGAGTGTTCAATTGTGTGCACTTGTCATTTTCTTGGCAAGCTGTAGTTCGCTCAAAAACCTATCTTTTCCATTAGATTCAGGGAAGAAACCTATTGTATCTGATACCCAAAAAACGCCAAGAACCATGGAATTTTTGGAAGATATTTCGGTGACTCCTGGAAAAATTACAATTAATAACGCTTCTAATGCTGTTGAAACTGAAAAACCAGCGGTCATTAATAAAAATTATGAAATGATGCCTGTGAATTTGTCTGATATTGAAAAGGCAAATTGGCTACAAATCAAATATTCCCTTAAAATGGATATTGCGGTGGAAGAAATTAAAAATATTCCTTTACTGCAAAAAATAGATGAATGGTGGGGTACACCGTATGTTTTGGGCGGAAATTCAAAAAATGGCGTTGATTGTTCCTATTTCACCTTGGATGTAATGCGTGATATTTATAAAGTAAATTTAAAACGCACTGCAGCTGAACAATATGAGCAAAGTGTAAAAATTGAATGGAATAATTTAAAGGAAGGAGACTTAATATTTTTTAAAACTGAAGGGCGTCGCCGCATTTCACATGTGGGTATATATTTAGCGAATAATAAATTTGCACATGCAAGTACAAGCCAAGGAGTAACGATTGGTGATTTAACCGATCCTTATTGGCAAAGAAGGTTATATAGTTTAGGCAGAACTAGCCAGCAATAATATGATCGATTATTGTTTCTTATTTTTCTATGGAGGTAGTTACGTAAAATAATCTATTGATGAGTTTTACAAATTCTTTAATATCAAAATCCGCTTGGGTAATTAATTTCTTTTGTGGAATATAATCCATTGGATTTAATTGGTATTTTTTGCCTTTGTAATTTAAAGCCAAAGGAAGATTAAAACCAACAACACAATTTTTCCATTGGTAAGTTAATATTTTTTCTTTCTCATCATATTGATAAACAAAGGAGGGAATTTGCGTGTTTCTTAAATATTGGTCAAAGATTTTAGTATAGTTGAAACCGGCAGATTTAGAAATAAAATTTTCAATGTCAACACTGTTTACTGTTTTATGATAAAATTGTTTGTTTAAATTAATTAGTATTTGACGAAACATGGAATCGTTGTCGATGGAATGTCTTAAGGTATGAATTAGATTAGCACCTTTATTATACATATCTCCATCACTTTGTTCATTAACGCCGTAATGTGCAATGATGGGTTTGTTATTTTGTATTCCTCGTCTAATTCCAAAATTATAATCATTACCTGCTTCAATACCATAATAGTATTCGGTCATTAAAGTTTCCGTATAATTTGTAAATCCTTCGTGCACCCACATGTCAGCAATATCATTGGTGGTAATATTATTGGCAAACCACTCATGTCCACTTTCATGTACAATGATAAAATCCCATTTTAAACCCCAGCCTGTACCTGACAAGTCACGTCCTAAATAACCATTGGCAAATTTATTACCATAGGCGACTGCAGATTGGTGCTCCATACCTAAATGGGGTGATTGCACTAATTGATAGCCATCCTCATAAAATGGGTACGGCCCCAACCAATATTCAAATGCTTTCAACATTTGAGGTACTTGTGTAAATTGTGCTTTTGCTTTGGTTGAATCTTGTTTTAAAACCCAATAGTGTAAATCTAAATTTCCTTTTAAGCCACTATATTTTTCACTCCAACCCATATAATCGCCGATATAGGGGATAATGTTATAATTATTTATTGGATTTGTAACTTCCCAAGTATAAGTCGCAAGCTGATTACTGCTTTCTTTTTTTATCATTCGGCCATTTCCTATAGCCATTAATGTATCTGGAACAATCATAGTTAAAATAGCACCTTTGTCAGGTTCATCTGATTGGTGATCCTTACAAGGATACCAAATGGACGCTCCCAAACCCTGACATGCTGCAGACATCCAGGGTTTACCATTTGCATCTTTTTTCCAAATCCAGCCACCGTCCCAAGGTGGGCGAACTGCTTCAACTGGAGTACCATGGTAGAAAATGACTATTTTAAAATTTGTATTTACATTTAATTTTTCATTGAACTTGGCAATAGCGACATTCCCGTTTCTTGAAAAGGAAAGGGGCTTGCCTGTCTTTGTATTAGGTGCAAAATAAATGACACTATCAATAATCAAAGGCTGTTGTAAATCAATTTGAATGTTATTTGTGGGCTTTACCACTTTTGAAGTCCAACTTACCTGGCCAATGATGGATTTAGTTTCAAAGGTTGGTTTGACTCTAATGTCATAATGTTGAATATCAAACCAATCACGATGTTCATTTAAACTTCCTCTTAAAGTATCCTGCATATTAAATACGGGTTGACTTTTTAAAGCCAATGAAAAAAAGGAAAGTAAAATAAGGGATAAAGTGTTTTTCATGAGACCGATTTAATAAGTCGTAATTAATAAATAAACAAATAATGATACGATTTTGATATTATTCTTTGATTAATTTATCAGCAAATACCTTTTCGAATTTCTCCAATTTAGGGCCAATCACATATCTGCAATACCCTTGATTTTTATTATTGTTATAATAGTTTTGGTGATAGTTTTCGGCAGCATAAAACTTTTCAAATGCTTCAACGGTTGTCACCACCGGATTAGGCCAAGCTTTTGCGGCGTTCAATTCATTGATATATTTTTTTGCCAAATCTTCCTGATGTTTGTTGTGAAAAAATACAACACTCCTATATTGTGGCCCAATGTCATTTCCTTGTTGGTTTAAGGTAGTAGGGTCGTGCGTTTTCCAAAAAACCGATAATATTTCGTCTAAACTAATCTTTGTGGTATCAAATAAAACCTGACATACTTCTGCATGCCCTGTATTTTTATCGCATACCTGCTCGTAAGTTGGATTGTCAACAAAGCCGCCACTATAGCCACTGGTTACTTTTACTACTCCTTTTAAACGTTGAAAAAAGGCTTCGGTACACCAAAAGCAGCCTGAGCCAAGTGTAATGGTTTCAATATTTGTCATATTTATCTTATTCGGTTTATTGTTTGTTTTATTTTGGGCACATGCACTAAAGCATATAAATAGATATAATAAAATACTTGTTTTTTTAAGGCTTTTCATGATCTTCTTTTTATAAATATAATACAAATAATATACCCAAATTGTTTAAAGCAGGTTAATGTTTATTTAAGTAAATTTGTTCCCTCATACGCCCATGAAAGTATATCCAGAAAATGCATTATCTCAGTTAGAATTTGATAAAATTATTACTATTTTATTAAACCATTGTCAAACGACAATAGGGAAGGAATTGGTGAACGATATCCGGATTCACACCCATTTAAAGTATATCCAAACGGCCTTACAACAAACTCAGGAATTTAAGTACATCAAATCGGCTGGTCAATATTTTCCCGTTGATTTTGTGATTGATATAAGAAGAGATTTGAAATTATTGGGTATTCCAGGTGCACAATTGGTTGGAGAGCAATGGTTGTTGGTAAGAAAGTTAGCTGAACATACTTCACAAATATTTAAATGGTTTGATGCAGAAAGACAATCGGCCTACAGAGCTTTGTATGAAATTGTAGCAGCTACCTATTATGAAAAGTGCATCATTGAAATGATTGATGTGGTGGTAGATGAACGGGGTTCGGTGAAGGACAATGCATCAGAGGATTTGGCCAAGATAAGGATGCAGTTGTATAAAAAAAGACAAGAGCTTAGGCGGATATTTGAAAGGGTAGTGAGTAAGTTAGCCAAGTCAGGTTACACCGCTGACATTGATGAAAGCTTTAGTAATGGAAGAAGGGTAGTTGCTGTTTTTTCAGAATATAAACGACAAGTAAAAGGATTTTTACATGGCGAAAGCGATAGTCGTAAAACGGCGTTTATAGAACCAGAAGAAACTATAGAATTAAATAATGAATTATATAGTTTAGAACAAGAAGAATTGAAGGAGGTACAGCGGGTATTAAGACAACTAACTGCACAGTTGTCGCCTTATTCAAGTTTATTATTGAACTATTTACACATCATTGGGCAATATGATTTTGTAAAAGCAAAGGCAATGTTGGCGATAGATATGAATGCGCAATTGCCCATGATTAACAACTTGGCTACTTCGCATTTGATAGATGCATATCATCCTTTATTGTACATGTATAATAAGTCATCAGGTAAAAAAACAATTCCTGTAAATATACAATTGGACGATACTACGCGGATACTTATTATCAGTGGGCCTAATGCTGGTGGTAAAACTGTTTCCATGAAAACATTGGGGCTCAATCAAGTGATGTTACAGAGTGGTTTGTTGATACCGGTACATCCCGATTCACAAATGGGTATTTACAAACAATTATTTATACAATTAGGAGATACACAAAATTTGGCATTTGAATTAAGTACTTATTCAAGTCATTTAATTCACATGAAACATTTTATTGAAAATGCGAATGGGAAAACCTTATTTTTTATTGATGAATTAGGAAGTGGTAGTGATCCACATTTGGGTGGTGCTTTTGCGGAAGTAATATTGGAAGAATTATCACATCGACATGCGCAAGGTATTGTGACTACGCATTATTTGAACTTAAAAGTGATGGCCAATCACAATAAAGGAATTGTAAATGGTGCGATGCAATTTGATGAAGTTAAGTTGGAACCTTTGTATCAATTAGTGATAGGTAAGCCAGGAAGTTCCTACACATTTGCAATAGCAGAAAGAATTGGATTACCTAAAAATTTAATAAATCGTGCGAGAAAATTGGTGGATAGTCATCACTTTGAATTAGATAAATTATTGAATAGTACGGAACAGGACTTACAATTAATTCAAAAGGAACGACGTGATTTAAATAAGAAATTAAAGGAGGTGGATATTTTACAAGTCGAATTAAGCAAAACACTGAATAAAGAAAAACATTTGCAACAAATCACTTTATTAAAGGAGCAAAATAGGGTAGCTGAGGAAAAGTTCACTTACCTAAAGGAGATGGAGCGAAAACTAAAGCAAATAGCGTTGGATTGGAAAAAGGCAGAAAAGAAAGATGAGGTAGTTAAAAATTTATATAATTTATTGTTTAAGAAAAATGATAAAATAGTCATTAATAAATTGGCCAAGAAGGTAGATAAGAATTACAAGGAACTTTCAAAACCCATTGTAGTGGGTGCTACGGTGAAGATGAAAAATAATTACCAAGTGGGTGAGGTATTGGATATTAAAGGAAAAAGGGCCATTGTAAAAATCGGACAATTACCTATGAACATTGATTTGGTTGACTTGGTAGTCGTTGAAAAGATCATAACAACAACATAATCAAAACTATAATCAAATTATTATATATTATTAAAT
>CALLKA010000183.1 GCA_938008665.1 uncultured Bacteroidota bacterium | reverse complement strand
CGACTTAAGTTATTGTAGTAGGAGGGGTGCGGGATATTACTATTTTTATTATAATATTTCTTTTCTTCAAAAAGTAAATAATCTTCAATCGCTATATCTGTCAGTCCACAAGCCTTGTAAATTCTCCAATAATTATTTATTAATTTATTTTCAATTAACTCGTTTCGAATGTTTACTGCTTTTGAAATTTCATTTCTAGATTTGTAGCATAATTCTAAATTAATTAATAAATATTTATAAGTATCTTTTGACAACAATTTTCTGGATTTATATGCTTTATCCAATATGGGTAACGCTTTTTCATATTTTGATAAATCAATTAGTATGGTTGCATATATAATTGCAATATCGGCTGCTAATGGTTCCTTGTTTATTTTATTATATTGCATTTCGAAAAGCTGCTCCCATTTTTTTATAGGCAATATAATGTAAGGATTGTATTTATTTTCTTCATGATCAGCTTTAGTCCAGGTAGTAAACAATATTTTAGAAAACTGCATACTATTAAGTTTGCTTGAATCTAATCCTAATGCAAGCATTTTTTTCTGTATTTCCTCACTAGTAGTTTGGCTAGTAGCAGAAATACATAATAATATCAAAATTAGGATATAGGATATTTGCTTCATTCTTTATTGATTATGGTAAAACTATCTTTTAATACTTATACTACATTATAAAATAGTTCGTTTTTAATCTGTTTTTGTCTATTTGAGGCATGAGCCCTATTGCTATACTAAACTTTTATATGTCTTTTTACAAATATTTATACTTTATTCTAATGATTTTACAATTATTACTTCGAGAAAATTTTTCAACTTTTCATATTCGCAATCAAAATATGATACGTTTGATCAGTATGCGATTATTTTTACTATTGCAATTCAACTTTTTTGCAATTATTACTTTTTCGCAAATTAGTCAGAATGGCATCTTTTTTCAAGCTGTAGCTAAAGACAATTATGATAATCCAGCAAATCGACGTTACTTATATATACAATCGTCTATTTTGCAATCATCCATTTCTGGGCCTAAAGTTTTTATTGAGGAATTCCAAACAACTACAGATCAAGCAGGTATTTTTACTATATGCATTGGCAAGGGCATAAATAAAGGTGGCGCTATTTCTAAATTATCTGATATCAATTGGGCTAATGGCCCTTATTTATTAAACCTTAAAATTGTAATTACGCCTGTTGCTCCAAGCGCTAATTGGGACTATACCAAAGAATGGATTGATATTGGTACAACTTCTTTTGGAACAGTGCCTTATGCTTTATATTCCTCTACTTCTGGTGATTTAGGTAATAAAGTAAACATATCAGATAGTATTATTAGATATATTACGCCAACGCAATTAAATGCTAAAACATTTGATATAACCCCGATTATTTTTTCTTTGTCAAATAAAGTGGACAAGGTGGTTGGAAAGGGCTTATCCACTAACGATTATACTGCAATTGAAAAAAATAAATTATCTATCATTTCTGGTATTAATACAGGAGATGAAACATCTGCAAATATTAAATCTAAATTAGGTATCACTAATTTGAGTGGATCCAATACCGGTGATCAGGATGTAAGTTCATTTGCAACAATTACAAATCTTGCACTGAAAGCAAATTCGATTGATGTTGATTCTGTTTTGAATCTAAAAGCTAATATTAAAGATGTTTTAACTTCTTTATCTTTAAAAGCCAGCCAAGTTGATGTTGATTCCGTTTTAAAAATTAAAGCGAATATTGAAGATGTTTTAACTTCTTTATCTTTAAAAGCCAACCAAGTTGAAGTTGATTCCGTTTTAAATCTTAAAGCTAATATTAAACATGTTTTAACTTCTTTATCTTTAAAAGCCAACCAAGTTGAAGTTGATTCAATTTTTAGATTAAAAGCCAATATTTCAGAAGTTAATACTTCATTTACATTAAAAGCTAATGCAACGGATCTTATTACAGGACTAGGACTTAAAGTGGATAAAGTTGAAGGTAAAGAGTTATCTACTAATAATTATTCAACCATTGAAAAAAATAAACTTGCTGCAATTTCTGGAACTAATGAGGGAGATGAAACAACGGCAACAATTAAAACTAAATTAGGGATTACGACTTTGAGTGGATCCAATACGGGTGATCAAGATTTAAGTTCATACGCATCCACAATTAATCTTGCTTTAAAGGCAAACACATCTGATATGACTACCTCATTGGGCTTGAAGGCAAATTTATCGGATCTTAATTCAGGATTAGCTTTAAAGGCGAATGCTGCTGATTTGATTTCCGGATTAGCTTTGAAAGCAAGTCTCATTGATCTTTCCACTGAATTATTTTTTAAAGAGGACAAATCAAATAAATCAAATGCTATTAATTTAGGTGGTACAGCTGCTAATGACATTTTATTTCCAACACAAAAAGCTGTAAAAGCTTATGTAGATGGTCAAATTAGTTCAGGTGGGGTCGCAGATGCTAGTATTCTAACAAGACACATTGCATCTTTAAATATCACAACAGCCTTAATTGCTGATGCATCTATAACAGATGCAAAAATTTCGAATGGTATTAATAAGTCAAAAGTTGGATTAGGAAATGCTGAAAATACTGCAATAAGTACTTGGCAAGGTAGTAGTAATTTAAATAATTTGGGAACGATAACATCTGGAATATGGAGTGCTACTTCAGTTGACATTGCGCATGGTGGAACAGGTGCGATTACAGCAGCAGATGCAAGATTAAACTTAGGTTTAGTTATTGGCACAAATGTACAAGGGCCTTTAATTCCTGGAACAAATTATTTGGTACCCAATACGCTTATAGTTAATTCATCGAAAACTAAAATCACTTATGATGTTAATGGGCTAGTTACTGCTGGTGCAGATGCTACAACACTGGATATTGCACCAAGTGTAAATAGAAATTATGTGACAGATATTCAATCTGGTATCCTATCAAACACATCTGGCGTCAATTCTGGCGATGAAACTTTAGCAACCATTAAAACTAAGTTAGGAATTACCACTTTAAGTGGCTCCAATACAGGTGATCAGGATGTAAGTTCATTTGCTACAATTACGAATCTTGATTTAAAGGCTAACACTTCTGATATGACTACTTCATTGGGCTTAAAAGCAAACACAATAGATCTTAGTTCTGGATTAGCATTGAAAGTAGATAAGGTTACTGATAAAGGATTATCTACCAATGATTACACAACGATCGAAAAAAATAAACTAACAGCAATAACTGGAACTAATACGGGTGATGAAACTTTGGCAACTATTAAAACTAAGTTAGCTGTTACTATCTTAAGTGGGGATAATACTGGAGACGAAAATACTGCAGGTATCAAAACAAAATTAGGAATTACCACTTTAAGTGGATCAAATACCGGTGATCAAGATTTAAGTTCATTTGCTTCCGCACTTAGTTTGGCAGATAAAGCAAATGCTACTGATGTCACAACAAGTTTAGCGTTAAAGGCAAATTTAATTTCACCAACTTTGGTGACACCAATATTAGGGGAAGCTACAGCAACCTCCATAACTGCGAGCGGGGATTTGAAAGCAAAGCGATTTATTAATTCATTAGTGACTGCAAGTCCTGCTATTGACCTTACTACTGGTAACTTGTTTCAAATTAATTTAACGAGTAGTATTTCATTTTCATTGCCAACAGCGAGTACATCAAATATTGGCACATATTTGATAAAATTTACACAAGATGCCACTGGGTCAAGAGTAGTAACATTCGCAAACAATGCAACAACTACAATAAAACTTCATTGGTCAGGAGGGGTCATACCAGTAATTACAGCAACGCCGAGTAAAACTGATATTATGACTATAATTTGCGACGGGGTTAAATATTATGCCACTATAGTACAAAATTTTTAATATGCGAGTAATCATTTCGTTTTTTATATTCTATTCATGTACAGTAAATATTTTATTTGCACAAATAGCGCCGCAAGGATTTTTAGTAAGTACAAATTCGGATGTGTTAGCTATAGGTACTCAGGTTTGGAAAGCACGTAATTTAAATGTCATCAATTATAACAATGGCGATCCGATACTTAACACAAACAACTTTAGTACTACTATTATTGGAGCTTATGATAACTATAATGATATTGCAGCAAATGCTGCAATATATGGCAGATTGTATAATTGGTATGCAATTAATGATACGCGTGGTATTTGCCCTGTTGGATGGCGTGTGCCAAGTGAAGACGATTTTGTGATTTTAACTAACTATTTGGCAGCAGGTATTTATTCAACATCAGTGATTACTACAAATGCGGGTAAAGTGGGCGGGTTATTAAAGGAAGTTGGATTTATTCATTGGACAACACCCAATACAAGTGCTACAGATGCTTTTGGCTTTAGTGGATTGCCTGGTGGTTGGAAACAAGGCACTTTATATGCTGGAATAGAGTTGGCTGCACAATTTTGGACAACTACTATCTCAACTGAAGTGCCTGGCTCGCCCTACCGATTTACTTTATACAATGATAACAATGAGTTAAGAAGAGTATATAGCACTAAAGACTTTGGATTTTCTGTTCGGTGTATAAAAAATTAGCCTGTAGAAATTTGCGATGGCTATTTTTTCAAAATAGGTTTTAGTACATTTAGCTTTCCATCAATTTTGTTTTCATCAAATTCCAATCCTAATACATGGGCAATGATTGGATAAATATTTACATTTTCAAAACCTTCAATTACTTTTCCTTTTTTAAATGCTGGGCCCCAAGCCATAAAACTTGCGCGCATCTCCACTAAATGATTATCAAATCCGTGTTTCCCTTTGGTTGTTTTGTAGGGAGATAGATTAAATATTTTAGGTATGTGCGGTATCAATAATAAATCACCTAAACGATTGTTCCAGTCATCTGATTTTTTATAATGCCAATAATCAGGAGTTTCATCTAATTTATAAACAGTGATACTGGTATCTTTTTTTAATTCCTGGTAAGTTGGTTCAATTTTTGAAGCATCCTTGGCATACAAATGTAATTGTGCATCTCCCCATGGCACTCTAAAGAAAGCCGTATCTACTGCTTTTGGTAAACCCAAGGTATTTACATTGTCTACTGTTGTCATCCCATGATCAGATACAAAAATATAACTAATAGGAAGGTTTAATGGTGCAAGTGCTAGCTGTAAAGCATGAATACTACTATCAACAAACTGAACAGATTTTTTTACTCTTGGATCTTCCGGGCCAAAATCATGGGCATCATGATCAACATCGGGAAAATAAAAGGTGATTAAGTGCGGGCGATTTTCTTCAGGAAGCGTTAACCAATCTTTAACCGCTTTTATCCTAGTTCCAATAGGTATTTTTTCACTATAATTATAATAATAGGTAGGTCGAATTCCTTGTATAGCTGCTTCAGATGCAACCCAATAAAAACTTGCAGTAATCATTTGTTGTTTTTCTGCCAATACCCATAGTGGGGTTCCGCCATACCACTTTCCTTCGGCAACCATCTTTTTATTTCCCATATTGTAAAATGCGCCAGTAGGAACATCGATATAGCTATTGTCCACCAGACCATGATGGGATGGATATAAACCAGTTACAATACTATAATGATTTGGGAAAGTAACTGAAGGATAGGAGGGTGTCATGAATTTTGCACGAATCCCATTATTGGATAAATTTTGTAAATTTTTGGCCTCATATTTTTCTGCGAAATCAGCCCTAAATCCATCTGCTGATATTAAAATAATATAGGGCTTGGCTTGCTGTGCGGGACTATTTTTTCGGCCAGGTATAATTTGCTGGGTGATGTCAATAATATTTTTTTCAGCAACAGTGTAGTTGTGGTTATTGACTTTTGAAGTATCCTGTGCTACCATTTGCCCAATGAAACTTAGGCTAATAAAGAAAGTAAATATTTTGTATTTCATAGGTGCAATTTTAAAAAGGCTTTTTAAATAACTTTTTTCTTATTTGTATACTTAATGCAACACTTAATAATGCAGCAATAATTCCTCCGGCAATGTCTAATGGAAAATGTTGTCCAAGGTATATTCTAGAATACCCACAAATTAAAGCGTATATAGCACCAGTCAGTACAACTTTTTTATTTGGAAAAAGATATACAGTGATTAAAAATAAAGTAAAGGCGGTTGCGGTGTGACCTGATGGGAAACTATTGTAAGTATGTACTTCGACACCTGCTACTGTATGAATTTGAGTAGTTGGAATGCCACTCGCTATGGGTCGATTCACATTTGGCCAGAATACATTTTTGGGCACTTGGGTCAGAATCGTAGAACTTAAAAAATTAATCAAAATAAATGCAGCATCTTTTTTTAAAAGCAATACTAAAACTAGCAAATAAGGTATCCAAATCCAGCCTTCCGCTAAATAAGTGAAATAGGAAAAAAAGGTATCTGCAAATGCGCCAAGATTGGTATTAAACCATAAAAACAAGCCATCTCTTCCAAAAATATAGCTAAGAATGAATAATATAATGGCTATGATGAATGCATAAGCCTGCGCCAATCTGTAGCTAACATTTAAGGGCAATTTTGTGCGATTTAAAATAGACATGGTTTTAATAGGCTTATTTATGCAAAATTACTAAATGTTTGTGCTTGTGAGTCAACTATTTATTTGATGGGTTGTTATAACTTTACCAAATCTCATGAATAAACAAAAAGAATATATATCGGTCATTGGCGCTAGGGAGCATAATTTGAAAAATTTTGATATTGTCATCCCTAAAAATGAATTGGTGGTGTTTACCGGGGTGAGTGGAAGCGGGAAATCATCCCTGGCTTTTGATACCCTTTACAACGAAGGGCAGCGCCGATATATGGAAAGCTTTAGCGCTTATGCAAGGCAGTTTATGGGAGATATGGAAAGACCCGATGTGGATCAAATTACCGGGTTGTCGCCAGTCATTGCTATTGAGCAAAAAACGACCAACAAAAACCCAAGGTCAACAGTTGGAACGGTTACGGAATTATATGATTTTTTGCGTTTATTATATGCAAGAATTGGGAAGGCCTATAGTTACAATACGGGAAAACCCATGGTGAAATTTTCCGAAGCAGAAATTATTCAAAATATAGCCACACAGTTTAAGGATAAAAAAATTAATTTATTGGCGCCAGTGGTACGTGGTCGTAAGGGACATTATCGCGAGCTATTTGAGGAAATTAGAAAAAAGGGGTTTGTAAAAGCAAGAGTAGATGGAGAGATTGTAGAATTAAGACCAAAGTATCAGGTAGACCGTTACAAAATACATGATATTGAGGTAGTCGTCGATCGTATCCCAGTGAATGCGGCTATGAAAATTAGATTGGGTGAAAGTGTTTCCCAATGTTTAAAAATGGGTAAGGATTTATTATTCGTTTTAGAAGAAGGTAAAACAAAAGTGGTTCAATATTCAAAACAATTGATGTGTGAAACCACCGGACTCAGTTATGAGGAGCCTTCGCCGAATAGCTTTTCATTTAACTCTCCTTATGGTGCTTGTCCAAATTGCAAGGGATTGGGAAATGTGTATGCCATTAACATGGATTTACTCATTCCAGATAAATCATTTAGTATTAAGGAAGGAGGGGTTGCGCCGTTGGGGGAAGAAAGAGAAGCAAGTGTTTATAATCAAGTAAAACAGTTTGCAAGAAAACATAAAATTAACTTAGACAAAGCCATCAATGAATTAAGCAAGGAGCAATTAGATTTGATTTTATTTGGGGACAAAAATATTTCATCCAACTTGGACTTGGATTTAAATGATGAAAATATACCTGACACCTACACTGGAAGTTATGAAGGTATTGTGCCTATGTTGAAAAGGTGGTTTACTTCCTCACAAAGTACAGAGGTATTAAAAGCATGGGTGGAGCAGTTTATGGAATTGAACACTTGCCCAACCTGTGAAGGCGCTAGATTAAGAAAAGAAAGTTTGTGGTTTAAGGTGAATGAAAAAAATATTGCATATTTAAATGAAATGCATTTGGACGACTTGCAAGCGTGGTTTAAAAAATTGCCAGCAAAGTTGGATAAAAAAGATGCACAAATTGCAAGTGGTATATTAAAAGAAATTGATGATCGTATTTCATTCTTGATGAATGTGGGATTATCCTATTTGTCTTTAAGTCGCCCTTCCAAATCTTTGAGTGGCGGTGAGTCGCAACGTATTCGTTTGGCAACGCAAATTGGATCTCAATTACAAGGGATTACTTATATATTGGATGAGCCTTCTATCGGGCTGCATCAAAGAGATAACCAAAGATTAATCACTGCATTAAAACAATTGCGAGATATTGGAAATACAGTTTTAGTAGTAGAACATGATAAGGATATTATGATGGCGGCAGATTACTTAGTGGATATTGGTCCAAAGGCGGGAATTCATGGCGGTCATATTGTTGCGCAAGGAACCCCGCAAGAAATTATCAAATTAAAATCGGATACAGCACTTTATTTGGCAGGGAAAAAGAAAATAGAGATACCGGCAGAACGCAGAAAAGGAAATGGTCAAATGATAAGTATTAAAGGTGCTACTGGTAATACTTTACAAAAAGTAAACTGTGATTTTCCATTAGGTACCTTCACCGTAGTGACGGGCGTGAGTGGAAGTGGAAAGTCCACACTGATTAACGAAACCTTATATCCTATTTTATCTCAGTATTGTTATCATAGTAAAACCAAGCCCATGTCCTATGTAAAAGTGGCAGGCTTGGAGCATATTGATAAGGTAATTGAGATTGATCAATCACCCATTGGTCGAACACCTCGAAGTAATCCAGCAACTTATTGTGGCTTTTTTACTGATATTAGAACTTTGTTTGCTTCCGTGCCTGAAGCAAAAATTAGAGGCTATCAAGCAGGTCGTTTTTCATTTAATGTTTCAGGTGGTAAATGTGAAACTTGCAGTGGGGCAGGTTTGAAATTAATTGAAATGAATTTCCTTCCTGATGTGTATGTTGAATGTGAAACATGCAATGGGAAACGATACAATCCGGAAACCTTGGAAGTTCGATACAAAGGAAAAAGCATTTCCGATGTACTGAATATGACCATTGAAGAGTCCGTTCCGTTTTTTGAAAATCACCCCAAAATCTACCGTGTTTTGCATACCTTACAGCAAGTTGGCTTAGGGTATATTAAACTTGGACAATCCTCTACCACACTATCCGGAGGAGAAGCGCAACGCATTAAATTAGCGACAGAATTAGCGAAAAAAGCGACGGGAAAAACCATTTACATTTTAGATGAACCATCGACAGGATTGCACTTTGAAGACATCCGCATGTTATTGGAAGTTTTACAACGTTTAGTCGACGATGGAAATACGGTATTAGTCATCGAGCATAATATGGACATTATCAAAATCGCAGACCACATCATCGATTTGGGTCCAGAAGGTGGATTCCGTGGAGGTGAAATTCTATTTCACGGAACACCAGAACAAATGGTGAAAAAAGCCAAGGAAAAATCCTACACGGCCAAATACTTAGCATTAGAATTGTCTTAATTCAGACAATTTGTCGGAGAAAAGCGATTGGCTTAACCTTTGATTAAAGAAATTGACTTAATTTTACGCCCGAAAAGGGAATTTATATACTTAAAACAAAATAAAATGGCATTAGAAATCACAGATGCGAACTTTGACGAATTAGTCATGAAGTCAGATAAACCAGTTGTTGTTGATTTTTGGGCTGAGTGGTGTGGTCCTTGCCGCATGATCGGTCCAGTAATCGAAGAAATGGCAAATGAATACGAAGGAAAAGCGGTTATTGGAAAAGTAAACGTCGACCTAAATTCAGGAGTTTCTGCACAATTTGGCGTTCGAAGCATTCCAACCGTATTATTTATTAAAAATGGTGAAGTAGTTGATAAATCAGTAGGAGCTGTTCCAAAGGCAACACTGGAAGAAAAACTAAATTCATTAATGTAATTTCAA
>CALLKA010000182.1 GCA_938008665.1 uncultured Bacteroidota bacterium | reverse complement strand
TTGCAATAACCCCGATCCAGTTGAAGATGTATTTTTTCATATTATTTTATTAGAGTTAAATTACTAAAATAGTAATTGTAAAGCTAGAAATTTACTACAACGATTTCGTTATATGTTAACAAATTGTTATTTAAAATATTTAAAATATAAAATAAAGTTCATATTTTAATACTGCTTATTTACGATTGCTTGCTTATTTCGCTTTGATTTAATTAGTACACTAAGGTTTAATTCTCTTGCTTTTTTTTAAAAGTAATATCGGTTTAACCTTAATATCTATTTATCATTTGATTGTTGCATTTGTAATGAGGCAAAACAAATAATTTAAATTTTAGTTAAATGAAAAAAAACCAAAAAAAATCTAAAAAACTAATGTCGAGTAGTATACTCCTGCTTGGTCTATTTAGTTTTTTCGTAACGAGTGCTATCTCCGTTAATGCGGAAGTTGCAACACGAAAATTATCATTAGCGCAAATTACTGTAACTGGTAAAGTAACTGACAGTCGTAATACTCCTTTGGATGGTATTAGTGTTGCAGTAAAGGGTAGTAAAACTGCAGTGATTACTGACGCAAAAGGTATGTTTACTATTAGTGTTCCGGATAATGGGACACTTGTATTTTCTGCTGTTGGATTTATTTCATCAGAAGTTGCAGTAAAAAACAATAAAGTAATCAATGTTTTTTTAACAGAACAAGTTTCTTCTTTGTCTGATGTCGTGGTGGTTGGTTATGGTACTGCTAAGAAAAAAGACCTTACTGGAGCGGTGGTTCAAATTAAAGCGACCCAATTGGAAAATGAAAATGCAAGATCTATTCAAGATATGTTACGTGGAAACGCACCTGGATTAGATGTAGGTTTTAGTGCCTCTCCTAAGGGTGGTGGATCGTTACAAGTTCGTGGTCGTGCTTCATTGACCGCATCTACATCTCCATTATTAGTTTTGGATGGAGTGATTTATCCCGGTGACCTCGCAGATATTAATCCAAATGATATTGCCACCATGGACGTATTAAAAGATGCGAGTTCTGCTGCCGTATTTGGCGCTCGTTCTGCAAATGGTGTTATCCTTATTACAACCAAAAGAGGAAAAATGGGTAAGCCCATAATTACAGTCAACTCCAATTATACGATGAATCGAATTGCTAGTTGGCCTGGTTTGCTAAGTCCTGATGAATTTTTGTCTTGGAGACAGGATGTTAGATATAGTATGAGAGGTTATGATTCAACTTCTAAGCCTGGTATGAAATATTTTGAGTGGGATCCTAGAAAACTACCTAACGATTTTACTGTTAATCAGTGGTTAGGGCTTTCGGGTCAAGTTGGCGCAGATCCAGTAACTACTTGGTTGCAAAGATTAGGAGGAGGTACCGGAACACAACCTGTTTCTATTCAAAGTTATAAGGATGGAAAGCCTATTGATTGGGAATCACTCATCTTGAACAAAAATGGAATGCAACAGGATCATACTGTTGGTATTTCTGGCAGAACTCAAAACACGACTTATTATACTTCTTTAGGATATTTTGAAAACCAAGGGATGTCCAATGGAGAAATATTTAAAACTTTTAGATCAAGGTTAAATTTAGAAACAGAAATTGCTAAGTATTTAACTTTTGGTTTAAATATGCAGTTTGCAAGTAGGGATGAAGGTCAAACGCCTGTGAGTATTGGTGATATGTTAAATACAAGTCCTTTTGGTGATTTATATCAAGCTGATGGACGTCTTCGTGCAAGTACAAATGATGATGTAGGTAATAATTTAAACCCATTGGTTACTCCTTATTATGTGAAACGTCTTATCAAGTTTAATAATCTTTTTGGATCCGTATATGTGAAGGGTAAACTTCCTTTGGGATTTTCGTATCAAGTGAATTATACACCAAGGTTTGAATGGTCTCAAAATTATGAACATATCTCTTCCAAAAGACCATTGCTTGAAAGTAGAGGAGGTATTACTGCAAGAACGGATAGCCGTACTTTTCAATGGCAGGTTGATAATTTGTTGATGTGGAATAAAAAAATTGGTAAACATAGTTTTGACGCAACGGCTTTGTTCAATGCAGAAAAGTTTCAGTTTTTCTCTAGTACCATCAATGCTGAGCAGTATTCACCTAATGACAACCTAGGTTGGAATGGTATACAAGCTGCTAGTATTAAAAACGTACTTGCGAATGACCAATATCAAACTGGCGATGCAATCATGGGACGTTTCAATTATTCCTATGATGAAAAATACCTTATCACTTTAACTGGTCGTCGTGATGGTTATTCTGCATTTGGTCAAGGTAATCCTCGTGCATTTTTTCCATCTGCTGCTTTGGCTTGGGTGATCTCTGATGAAAAGTTTATGCAAAAAACGCAAGGCATGCTTGATTATTTAAAATTGCGCGTTTCTTATGGTGAAAATGGTAACCGTGAAGTAGGTCGTTATTCCGCGCTTGCGCAACTTGCAGCAAGTACCTATTTATATACTTCTCCGGGTGGTGTAAATATTCCTATTGGGGCTGTACAAACAACCAATATGTCTAATGCTAATTTAAAGTGGGAGCGTCAAGCATCTGTCAACTTTGGAATTGATTTTAGTACCAAAGGGGGTAAAATATCAGGTGCGATAGATTATTATGTAAGAAATACCAATGATTTATTGGTGAATAGGGCATTACCTAATGTTACCGGATTTAATAGTGTAATTACCAATCTTGGTAAAGTGGATAATTCAGGTTTTGAATTTAGTTTGAACACTGAAAATATTAAAAAGAACAATTTTGTCTGGAGAACGACAATAGCTGCATGGACTAATAAAAATAAAATAGTTAGTCTTTATGGCGAAGTTCCTGTAACAGATGCAACTGGAAAAGTAACTATGAAGGAACAGGATGACAGAGCAAATGGTTGGTTCATAGGACAAGATATTAATACAGTTTGGGATTTTAACGTTTTAGGTGTTTGGCGTGTGGATGAAGCTGCTACTGCAAAATCCTTTGGTTTCTCACCCGGTGATTTTAAGCTAGAGGATGTAACTAAAGACGGGAAAATTACAGTGGATGACAAAGTGTTTTTGGGTCGAACTACAGCTAAGCTTTCATTCAATTTAAGAAATGAGTTTACGCTTTATAAAAATTGGGATTTTTCTTTTCAATTGTATGGTCGTTTAGGACAACTTTCTCAATTTAATGAAGCTGCTAATACAGATCGTTTTTATGATCGTTCACAGTTTTATAAAAGACCTTATTGGACACCAGAGAATCAAATTAATGATTACGGTAGGATGATGTCTTCGATAGGCTCGGGTATTGGATTTAATATCTGGAGAAAATCATCATTTGTAAGGTTAAATAATATCAGTATTGCTTATAACATGCCTAAAAAATATATTGAAAAAATGAAATTCCAGTCATTGAAGTTTTATTTCAATATACAAAATGCATTGGTTATATCCCCTTGGGAGTATTTCGATCCTGAAAACAAAGGGTTCACTCCATCATACGGGACATTTGGTATTAACTTAACATTTTAATCAATAATTTAAAATACAAATCTTAGGATATGAAAAATTTGAATATAAAATATTTACAATACCTGTTCACCATGTGTATGGTATTGTTTGTTGGTCAATCCTGCAACAAAGACTGGTTGGAACCAAAGGCGTTGTCTTTTTATTCTCCTGAAAATACGCTTCAGGATGAGTCAGGTTTTAATGCAGCATTGGCGAGTGTTGCTAAAAATGTACGACAAGAATTTTATGAAGATGGCGCACCAATTATCACAGAAAATATTTTTTCTGAAATGGCCGTTGAGGGAACAACTGATAAGTTTGGACCTGCGGTCAATATGGACATATTGATTACGCCAGATGCGCAGTTAAATAGTAATGACTTTAACAGAATTGGTTACTTTTGGGAAAGAAATTATTTAATTATTCGTTTGGCGAATACCATTACTTCAAGAATTGCTAGTGTAAAAACAATAGCAGATGACAAAAAAAATATTATAATAGGTCGTGCCAACTTTTTTAGGGCTTATGCTTATTATAGACTCGTGCACCAGTTTGGAGATGTACCCACAACTTTTACGGAACTTAGTTCTGCGAAATTAGATTTCAATACTGTTAAGCGAGAAGTGATTTTACAAAGATTAAAGGCAGATCTTGATTTTGCAATGCTGCATGTGCCTTGGGTATCCAATAAGGGGGAAGTGAATAGGGCAGCTGTTGGTCATTTGTTGACAAAAGTGAATCTTGCATTAGGTTTGTTTGATGATGCAATTGCTTCCTCAAGTGCAGTAATTAATAATGGCACTTATAAGTTAATGACCAATCGTTTTGGGGTTGATGCAGGTATTGCAAGTAAAAATGTTATTTGGGATTTACACAGACGTAATAATAAATTTAGCACAGCCAATACGGAAGTTTTATTTTCAGTAATTGATCGATATGGCGATCCTTCTGCTACTGTAAATGGTACTACGAGTATGCGTCAAGCATTGCCTTTTTCATCATCAGGAAGTATTTTAACGCCAGATGGTTTAGTGGGCATGACTAATTCTCAAGTTGAATTTGACCATATGAAAGATTATGGTCGTGGTATTGGCCGTTGTAGAGCAACACCATACGCCACTGTTTATATTTGGGATGATCCAAAAGATTTGAGACATGATACCGTTTCAAGAAACTGGATGGAAATGACCATGCTCACTTATAATAATGCAGGCACGTTAAAAGGTAAATCACCTTATTATGGACAAAGACTACAACTTAGAAAAGCGGATGGTTCTTTATTAGTAAGTGGGGGTGATACTATTCGTACTTGGTTTGGTTGGCCGCATTATAAGTTATATGTGGAAGATGAAATTAGATATCCATATCAAGGAGGTAACTCCGATTGGTATATATTCCGTTTGGCTGAAACGTACTTGTTAAGAGCGGAAGCTTATTGGCATAAAAACGATTTAGCATCAGCTGCAGCAGATGTTAATATGGTTAGAACAAGAGCAAAATGTTCCCCTTATACGGCATCGCAAGTTGATTTAGGAACAATTTTAGATGAGCGTGGAAGAGAATTGTATTATGAAGAGCCAAGAAAAACAGAGTTAACAAGGGTTGCCTATATTTTAGCAAAAACAGGTAAGTCATTTGGTGGTAAATCTTATACTGTTGCTAATTTTTCTACAGCAAATTTCTGGTATGACAGATTGATGGCCAAGAATGACTTTTACGGAAAAGGCATTAAAAATGTGAGAGGGGACCAATATAAAATAAGTCCTTATCATGTATTATGGCCAATTCCAAGACCAGCAATATTGGCGAATAGTTTAGGCCAAATAAACCAAAATATGGGTTATGCCGGTTCCGAAACGAATAAGCCTGCATTAGATAAAATTCAGGAGTAACAAATAATTTTAAAAAAATGTCCCTGTCTCGCATCATCGGGGCGGGGACATTTTTTTAATTATATTTCAGTAACTTTAATTTTATTAAAATTTCATCATTTCTTTTTTAAAAATAATACTATGTCAAACAGACGCAAATTTATTCAACAAACTATTTTAGGAATTTCAGGTTCGGCATTGTTGCCTGTGATTGGTCATGCGAGTAGTAGTTCAATAACACCAATGGATACTGCAAATACACCTTTGCAAATGGGGATGGCTGGTTATAGCTTCGCAAAATTTAGTTTAGATCAATCTATTGCAATGATGAAACGTATTGGATTGACAAATATGTCCTTAAAGGAAATGCATTTGCCATTGAATAGTACGGATGAGCAAATTAGTGCAGCGATGGCTAAGTATAAAGCAGCAGGTATCAATATTTATACGGTAGGAGTTATCTACATGAAATCCAAAGAAGCGGTGGATAAAACATTTGAATACGCAAGAAAATGTGGTGTAAATATGATTGTAGGGGTTCCTAATTATGACTTAATTGAATACGCAGAACAAAAAGTGAAGGAATATGATATTAAATTAGCCATACATAATCATGGACCTGAGGATGCTTTATATCCTGCTCCTGGAGATGTTTATAATCGTGTTAAAAATTTAGATGCAAGAATGGGTATGTGTATTGATATTGGGCATTCTTTGCGCGCTGGTACATTACCCGAAAAAGCAATTCGTGATTTCAAGGATCGTTTATTTGATTTGCACATTAAGGATATAAATACTGCAGCAAAAGAGGGAAAAGGAATTGAGTTTGGTCGCGGTGTAATTAATTTTGGCGCAGTCATTGAATCACTACGTAAAGTTAAATATACAGGGATATGTAGTATCGAATATGAAAAAGATATGTCAGACCCTTTACCAGGAATTGCAGAGTCAGTGGGTTATTTCAAAGGAAGAATGGCTGCAGAGGATTAATATAAAAATGTATTCACTAAAAAGTCATATCCTTCATTGGGTAGGACTTTTTTATTGCGCGTTGCCCCAGCGATAACTTTTATTGTCAATGCCAGCCAAATCTAACATTCTATTGACCACCGTCATGGCTAGTTCTTCCATTGTTTTAGGCTTGCTGTAAAAGCTAGGTGTTGCAGGACAAATAATACCACCCGCCAAAGTGATGGTTTCCATATTTTTTATATGAATTAAATTATACGGAGTTTCGCGCGCTACTAAGATGAGTTTTCTTCTTTCTTTTAATACCACATCGGCCGCGCGGGTAATTAAATCATCACTTATTCCTGAAGCAATACGTCCTAATGTACCCATGCTACAAGGGACCACAAACATGATATTGTATTGCGCTGATCCTGATGCAAAAGGGGCATTGAAATCATTCTTCTGATAAAAAGTAAAAGGGTATTTAAGGTAGTCTTTGTTATCTAACTCGGTTTCCCATACAATTTTTGCATTATCGCTCATTACTACACCCACGGATTCGTATTGGTCATTGAGTGGGACAAGCGCGTCCATCAAACATTTGGCATATATAGCACCGCTTGCACCCGTAATCGCAATAATTATCTTATTCATATATACTAATAACAATTAAACTTGCAAATGGTTCTGCTTGGTGAAATAAATATTAAACAATTTGTTGGGACGATTCCCTAATATGCAAAGTAGATTGTAATACAATATTCTCATTAGGAATATAGGTTTTGTTCTTATCTAGATATTTGAACATGACTTCCGCTGCGGTTTTTCCGATATTATAGGCAGGTTGTGTAATAGTGGAAAGCGAAGGGCTTAATAGGGAAGCTGTTTCAAGGTTTGAAAAACATATTACTTTTAAATCTTTGGGGATATTGATATTTAATTCTCTACAAACTTGATAGGTGGTGATGGCTAGTTTTTCTACGGAAGCAAAAATGCCATCTGGTTTATTTTTTCCGCTCAAATTTTTTTTTATAAGATCGTAGTTCATCTCATCATCATTACCGCATTTTATTACTTGTTCCGGTTTGGCCTCCATATTATTTTTATGTAATTCCTCTAAATAGCCACTTTTTCTTTTTTGCATAATGGATATTTCATCTCCTAGGGATAGAAAAGCGATATTCTTACATCCATTTTCAATTAAATGTTTGGTTGCATTCATTCCGCTAATGTAATCATCAGTGGTGATTTTTGCAGTTTCAATTTCATTGCAAATACGATCAAAAAATACAATGGGTATTCCTTTTTGCTGAAAATCGGATAAATGAGTTTGATTACTGGTATTCATCGTTACTGACATTAAAACACCATCTACTCTTTTGTTTTCCAAATGCTTCATGATCCCTTTTTCCTTTTCAATATCTTCATGCGTTAAGTAGATGAGCACGTGGTAGTCATTTTCCTGTGCGATACGCTCAATGCCATTAATGGCCAATGAAAAATAGTTATTGGCCACTTCAGGTACCACAACTGCGATAGTTTTGCTTTTATTTCTTCTTAATCCGCTTGCAAATGGATTGGGGGTGTAGTCCATTTCCTTTGCTTTAGCTAAAACGCGTTCTTTGGTGGCATCTCCAATTTCATGGCTATCCCGTAAAGCCTTTGATACCGTTGAGATAGAAAGGTTCAATATTTTTGCTAATTGCGTAATCATACAATCTTTTAAATAATGAAGTACCTTTATCAGCA
>CALLKA010000181.1 GCA_938008665.1 uncultured Bacteroidota bacterium | reverse complement strand
ACGATTGCTGAAATTGATTGCTTGATAAATGAAAAAACTAATTGCTTTGTTTTGTTTAACAACAGTAATGAATGCCAATGGGCAGCTATTAAAAACCGATCCAAATTTTATTTTGGAGTCGAGCAACAATGTTTTGATTACTGCTGATGCTAATAAGGGTAATAAAAATTTACAAAATTTTACGGGTGACGTTTATGTTCACATTGGTGTCATCACCAACTTAAGTGCCAATAGTAGTGCATGGAAATATGTGCCCAGTTTTTCAGTGTGGGGCGGGACAGATCCAAAAATTAAATGTACTTCGATTGGAAATAATAAATGGACTTACACGATTCCAGGAAACTTGAGAACATTTTTTGGCATTACAGATGCTTCAGAAAAAATAGTAAAGATTGCCGTTTTATTTAGAACAGCAGCTGGTGTTAAACTAGCCAATGAAGATAATTCAGATATGTTTTTATCGGTAGTGGATAATCAATTTCAAGTTAAAATTGATACGCCATTTCTGCAACCACTTTACCAGCCGCAATTTGAAGCAATAAAAAAAGGGATAGGAGATACTTTATTTATCAATGCAAAAGCAAGTGCGGATGCAAATTTGTCCATATATTTCAATGACACTTTGTTAAAGTCAATGACCAATACAAGTTCCTTATCTGCTTTTAAAATTGTGAATCGACTAGGAACACAAAAAGTGTTGGTGGTTGGTGATAATGGTTCGTCAACAGCAAAGGATTCATTGGGTTTTTTAGTAGCGGGTGCTATTTCAATAAAGGAATTGCCAACAGGGGTGACCGATGGTATTAATTATCATGTGGGAGATACTTCCGTCACCTTGGTTTTATACGCGCCTAAAAAAACAAGCGTCACTGTGATTGGTGATTTTAATAATTGGACCCCCAATTTGTCGGATGTAATGAACATGACAAAAGATAGTGCACGTTTTTGGATAAAAATCAATGGTTTAAAAGCCGGACAAGAATATGCGTATCAATATTTGATTGATGATAATTTAAGGGTGGCTGATTATAACACTGAAAAAATATTAGACCCGAATAATGATGCGGGCATTCCTGCAGCAACTTACCCTAATTTAAAAGCCTATCCAACGGGTAAAACAACAGGCATTGTAAGTATTTTTCAAACTGCTAAGCCTAAATACCAATGGAAGGATGCAGGGTTTGTCAGACCCAATAAAAAGAATTTAGTTATTTACGAATTACTATTGCGTGATTTTGTACAAAAGCAAAATTTTCAAACTTTAAAGGACAGTTTGAATTATTTTAAAAAATTAGGTATCAATGCAATTGAGTTGATGCCTTTTTCAGAATTTGAGGGCAATGACAGTTGGGGTTATAATTCAAGTTTCTTTTTCGCGCCTGATAAATTTTATGGTACTGAATTAGCGATCAAAGAGTTTATTGATTCGGCACATGCCAAAGGGATTGCCGTGATCATGGATATGGTTTTAAATCATGTGTTTGGATCTTCTCCTTTAGCACAAATGTATTGGGACAGCAAGGCAAGTGCACCTGCGGCAAACAATCCTTGGTTAAATACAGCTGCAAAACATCCATTTAATGTGGGTAATGATTTTAATCATGAATCTCCTGCAACCAAGCAACTAGTTTCGAGCGTGGTTAAACATTGGCTAACGCAATATCATATAGATGGATTTAGATGGGATTTGTCCAAAGGCTTTACACAAAAAAATAATCCAACAGACGTTAATGCTTGGGGTGCGTATGATGCATCTCGCATTACCATATGGAAAAATATTTATGATACGATGCAAAAGGCTTCGAATAATAGTTATTGTATTTTAGAGCATTTTGCAGACAACGCCGAGGAAAAGGAATTAGCAGATTATGGAATGTTGTTGTGGGGTAATGCCAATTACAATTTCAATCAAGCAACCATGGGGTTTAATACGGATGCTTCTTTTAATTATGCTTTTGCCAATGGCCGTAGTTGGAATCAACAGCATTTGGTTACCTATATGGAAAGCCATGATGAAGAAAGATTAATGTATAAGAATACAATGTTTGGTAATTCAAGCGGCGCATATTCGACGCGTGATTTGGCAACGGGCTTAAAGCGAAATGAAATGGCAGCTGCATTTTGGGCTTTAACACCTGGACCAAAAACCATGTGGCAATTTGGGGAATTGGGCTATGATTATTCTATTAATACTTGTACTGACTTATCGGTAAATAATAATTGTCGTTTAGCAGTGAAGCCTATCAAATGGGATTATTTAACGAACACCAATCGAAAAGGTTTGTATAATGCTTATGCGCAATTTTTAAAGCTAAGGAATAATCCATCTTATACGAACGACTTCATTTCAAATAAATATACAGTTAACTCCACTGGCGTTGTAAAATCAATGCAATTAAATGGGGACTCCATTAAATTAGTGGTATTGGGTAATTTTGATGTTAATCCAGCTACGGCGAATGTAGCTTTCCCAAGCGATGGTATTTGGTATAGCATGTATTCCAATAAGTACCAATCGGTCGTGGGAGGTTCTGCTTCTATTACTTTGCAACCTGGTGAGTATTATGTGTACGCAAATAAAAATATATCTACGGTAACCATCACCAATGTATTGAATAAGGATATGCCTGAATTAAAAATTCCTGTGACTATTACTCCTAATCCTTTAAGAACAAGTGCAACAATTAATTACCAATTAACTGAAAGTGGTCAATTAAGTATACATGCGTATGATATGAACGGAAATGATTGCGGAGTGTTATATACTGGCTATAAACAAAAAGGAAGCCAACAATTTATTATTAATAAAAATGCACGCATGCAAATGCCGGGCATGTATTTTATATCCATCACTTTAAACCAAAAACAAAAAATAAATAAACTTTTAATTACAAATTAACAATTCTTAAACTTGAAATCGTAAATCTATGAACATGAAAAAAACACTTGTTGCTTTGTTGCTAGCAGTTATCTGCTTGCCTGCATTTGCGCAAGATCGTACGGTTACTGGTAAGGTAACCGACGCCAAAGATGGATCTCCTTTGGTTGCAGCCTCTGTCGTTGTAAAAGGAACTAATAAAGGAGTGAGTACATCTGCGGATGGAACTTTTTCTTTGAAAGTTGCTGGTACAGAAAATACATTGGTAGTTTCATTTTTGAACTATGCAGCTAAGGAAGTTTCTATCGCAGGTCAAAATAACATCAATGTTGCTTTGACGCAAAATTCCGATCAATTAGGCGATGTTGTCGTAATTGGTTATGGTTCCGTTCGCAAAAAGGACTTAACAGGAAGCGTTGCTAACGTTTCTTCCAAGGACTTTGTGAAAGGACAATTAACGAGTCCAGAACAATTAATTGCTGGTAAAGTAGCGGGTGTGCAAATAACTTCAAACGGTGGTGCGCCTGGTGCAGGAAGTACCATCAGAATTAGAGGGGGTGCTTCGCTTAATGCAAGTAATGATCCTTTAATCGTTATTGATAACGTTCCTTTAAGTAATAATGGTATTTCAGGTATTGCAAACCCACTTTCTTTAATCAATCCAAATGATATTGAGTCGTTTACTATTTTAAAGGATGCATCTGCAGCAGCAATCTATGGATCTCGTGCTTCTAATGGTGTAATTATTATTACGACAAAAAAAGGGGCACAAGGAAAAACGAAGTATAATTTTAGTTCACAAACTTCAGTTGGACAAGTCGCTAATTATGTTGATGTGTTAAGTGCTGACGAGTATACTGAATATGTAAATGCAAATGGTACTGCAGCACAAAAGAAATTATTAGGAACTGATAAAACAGATTGGCAAAAACAAATTTATCAAAGTGCTGTAACTTTTGAAAATAACTTTAGCGCTTCTGGAGCTACTAAGTTGATGCCTTATCGTTTTTCAGTTGCTTCTTTATCTCAAGAAGGGGTATTGAAAACTGGTAAATTAGATAGAACAACTGTAGGTTTAAATTTAAGCCCACGCTTATTCAAAAATGCATTAAAAATTGACTTGAATGCAAAAACTTCTTTTAGTAAGAGTCGTTTCGCTGATCAAGGTGCTATTGGTAATGCGGTTAGTTTTGATCCGACTAAGCCGGTATATTCTTCAAATGCGGCTGCGTTTGGTGGTTTTTATGAGTGGTTGGATGCAGGTTCAACTACAGGCTTAGCTGGCTTAGCGCCAAAAAATCCAGTAGGATTATTAATGCAAAAGCAAGATTTAAGCAATGTAAACAGAACTATTGCAAATGCTGATATCGATTACACTTTACCGTTCTTTAAGGATCTAAGATTACACACGAATATAGGTATTGATGTTTCCAATGGCTCAGGTACTATTTTTATACCTGCTACAGCGGCATCCACCTTTAAACGTTTTAATGGCAAGGGCGGTGTTAACAATGAATACAAGCAAGAAAATTCCAACTTATTGGCTGAGTCCTACTTGAACTATTCAAAATATGTTGCAAATATCGAAAGTAAATTTGATGTAATTGCGGGTTATGCTTATCAAGAATTTAAATCAAAGAATTTCAATTTCAATGATTTAACAGAAGATGGTACTGTAGTCACTGCGCCTAATTTCCCTTATGATATTCCTGAAAACAGATTAGTATCATTTTATGGTAGATTTAACTACGCATTAAAAGGTAAATATTCATTTACAGGAACAATCCGTCAAGATGGATCTTCAAGATTTAATGCCGATAACCGTTTTGCTACCTTCCCTTCTTTCGCAGCAGCTTGGAATTTAGCGGAAGAGAATATGTTTAAGCAATCAAAAGTAATTTCTGCATTGAAATTAAGATTTGGTTATGGCGAAACAGGACAACAAGATGGTATTGGTAACTATGACTACTTATCGTATTATGCATTAAGTGGCCAACAAGGTAAATACCAATTTGGAAATACTTTCTACAATATGTATGCACCAGGTGGTTATTATGGCGGAAGGAAGTGGGAGCAAACAGCGACTTCGAACTTAGCTTTAGATTTTGGCTTATTCAACAATAAGTTAACGGGTAGTTTAGATATTTACAAAAAAGTAACTTCTGATTTATTAAACTTAGTAGGACAACCTGCAGGTGCGAACTTCTCTAACCAAGTAATTGCGAATGTGGGTGATATGGAAAATAAAGGCGTTGAATTAAGCTTGAATTTACAAGCCGTTAATAAAGCGGATTTCAACTGGGATTTAGGTTTCAACGTAACCTACAATGAAAATAAAATCACCAATTTAACAATTTCTCCAGATCCTAATTATCCTGGTAATAAATTTGGCGGTATTTCTGGTGGTGTGGGAAACACGATCATGATTAATTCAGTTGGATACAACAGAGGATCTTTTTATGTTTTCCAACAAGTATATGATGCTTCAGGAAAACCAATTGAAGGATTGTTTGTTGATCGTAACAAGGATGGGGTTATCAATGATAAAGACCAATACCAATACCAAAGTGTGGATCCTAAAATTTTCTTAGGATTTACATCTAATATGACTTACAAAAAATGGAATGCTGGTTTTGTTGTAAGAGCTAACGTTGGTAATTATATGTATAATAACGTGTATAGCACTTTAGGTACTTTCAGAGCCATCTCAAGTTTAGCTACTCATAATGGTAATGCTTCAAGGAATATTTTAGAAACAAGCTTTACACAAAATGGGGTGAATCAATTAATGAGTGATTATTATATTCAAAATGCTTCTTTCTTAAGAGTAGACAATATTAATATTGGTTACAATGCAGGGAAAGTATTTAAGGATAAAGCAAATTTAAGATTTAACGCAAGTATTCAAAATGCATTCATCATTACTAAATACAAAGGATTAGATCCTGAAATTGGTGGTGGTATCGATAATAATTTTTATCCTAGACCTCGTGTATTTGCATTAGGCTTAAATTTTGATTTTTAATCAATACAAAACAAACAACTATGAAAAATAATTTATATAAAGTTGGGTTAACGTTGAGTTTTGTTGCAATCCTATTTGGAGCTTGCGTAAAAAAACTTGATGTATTACCTACAAATGACATCACTGCCGATGTGGTATATAGCTCGGTAGATGGTTATAAAAAGGCTTTCGCTAAAGTTTATGGTGCCTTTGCCTTGGGTGGAAATAATGGTGCAAATGGTGGCGGTGATATTCAAGGTATCGATGGTGGATTTTCGGATTTCTTCCGTCTTTATTGGAATGCACAAGAATTACCTACTGATGAAGCAGTCGTTTCATGGGGTGATGCAGGTTTACCTGATTTTCACAAAATGAATTGGTCTGCAAATAACCAATTTATTAAAGCGTTGTACTACCGTTCATTTTATCAAATTACGGTAGCGAATGATTTTATCAGACAATCTAGTGATGCGAATCTTGCTAAAAGAGGAATCACAGGCGCTGATGTTGATAATATTAAAAGATTCAAAGCGGAAGCAAGATTCTTAAGAGCTTATCAGTATTCAGTTTTAATGGATTTGTTTGGAAGCCCTGCTTTCATTACAGATTCAATTGCCATGGGTAGTGAATTACCTAAGCAAATTTCAAGAGCAGATCTTTTCGCTTATGTTGAAAAGGAATTAAAAGAAATTGAACCCTTACTTGCTGCACCAAAAGCAAATGAGTATGGAAGAGCAGATCAAGCAGCAGCTTGGGCATTACTTGCACGTAATTATTTAAATGCAAAAGTGTATACCGGTGCTGATAAAAACACCGATGCAATCACTTATGCAAATAAGGTAATTGCAGTAACTGGGTATAGTTTATTGCCTGATTACACTAAATTAATGAGAGCAGATAATCACTTAAACAACCCTGAGTTTATTTTAACCATTAACTATGATGGTAAATTCACCACCAACTGGGGAGGTACTACTTTCTTAACACACGCAGCAGTGGGTGGTAATATGAAGGCTTCTGATTTTGGTATTGATGGAGGCTGGGGTGGTATTAGAACCACTAAAGGTTTAGTAAACACATTTACGTATGATTTAAATTTACCTGCAGTAACATCTACATTGGGCACTGCTAGTAAATATGGTTTGGTGGGTTCAGCGGTAAACAACTGGGGCGCAACGCCAGATGTTCCTTTTTATCCTACTGCAACTGCTGGCGTTTTTGTTGCTTATGTTAAATTTTTAAGTGGTGATTGGAAAATTAGAGTTAACAATGATTGGTCAGAAAACTACGGTGATAACGGCGCTAATTTATCATTGGAAGCAAATGGTGATAATATGAAAACGGATGCTGGCTTTTACAAAGTAGTGCTAACCGTTAAGCCAGGTGCATTATCATACACTGTTTCAAATCCTGACCAACGTGCACAGTTCTTTACTGGAAACAATGGCGTTGAAATTAATGACATTGGCGACTTTAAAGATGGTTATGGCATCACTAAATTTAAAAACATTAAAAGCGATGGTTCAAATGGTTCAGATGCAACGCAGGTTGACATTGATATGCCTTTGTTCCGTTTGGCTGAGATGTATTTAATTTATGCCGAAGCTGTTAAGCGTGGCGGTGCAGGTGGATCTGATGCTACTGCTGTTTCTTATATCAATAAATTGCGTGAGCGAGCTATTGGTAACAAGAGCGGTAACATTACTTCATATACACTTGATCAAATTTTGGATGAAAGAGCGCGTGAGTTGTATTGGGAAGGTTTCAGAAGAACAGATTTAATCCGTTTCGATGATAAATTTACAACAAGCACTTATGTTTGGCCTTGGAAAGGAGATACAAAAGCTGGTAAGGGTGTTGAATCTTGGAGAAAGATTTATCCTATACCAACTGATGATCTTACTGCAAATCCAAATTTAAAGCAGAATCCTAATTATTAATTTTGATTTATTACTTTAAAAAGAAAAACATGAAAACAATAATAAATAAAATCCTTCTAGTAGTCACCTTTGGTGTATTACTTATCGCTTGTAATAAAGAAGGTGAAATGGTAAAATTAGGTACAACTGCTGTGCCAGGGGTATTAACTACCTCTGTGAGTTCAGTGGTACTTACAAAACCCAACTTAACAGTGGAAGCGTTTAAAGCAAGCTTTACGCCAGCTGATTTTGGATTTAATGCTGCAGCTACCAACACTTTGCAAATTGCAAAAGCAGGAACTAGTTTTGCAGGGGCTAAGGAAATTATTCTTGAAGCTGGAGTGACTTCAAAATCTTTAACTCATTTAGAATTAAATGATATTTTACTTGCAATGAACTTTGTGCCTGAAGTGGCTGCAAGTGTTGAATGCAGAGTAAAATCAACTATTTCTTCAAGTGTTGCTGCTGTTTATACCAATGTAAAAACAATGAGCGTTACACCTTTTGCATTGAAAGGTACTTTGTATATGCCAGGTGCTTACCAAGGTTGGGATCCAACTACAGCGGATAGTTTAGTATCTGCTACTGGTGATGGTGTGTACAAAGGAGTTATCTTATTTACTGCTACAGGGCAAGGGTTCAAATTATTGAAGAAAAAGTCATGGGGTGCACCTGAATATGGCGCTGGAACAGGTGCTGGTACTATTGCTTTGGCTGGTCCAGACTTAGTAGGACCTACTGCTTTCACAACAGATGGGGTTACCTATGCTACTGAAAGCTTCTTGGTAACGGCTGATTTGAACACCAATAAAATTACTTATGAATTACAAACATGGGGATTGATTGGATCTGCTACTTCAGGTGGATGGGGATCAGATGTAAACATGAAGTGTAATAATAGTAATGGTAAGTGGTCAATTACTACCACGTTGGCTGCAGGTGAGGTTAAGTTTAGAAAAAACCACAACTGGGGTGTGAACTTAGGTGGCTCAGGTGGTGTATTGAGTGATGGTGGTGCAAACATTGCTGTTGCTGCTGCTGGATCTTATACATTTGTTTTAGACCCTGTTGCTAAAACCTATACAATGGTTAAGAACTAGTTCAAGTTATTGTATAAAATTAAAACCCTTCCTTCGCGCAAGCGGAGGAAGGGTTTTTTATTGCTTAAATGATGGGATTAATTCAAAAATGCATCCATCGCAACAGTAGGTTTACCATCATTTGAGAATGCGCCCATATTATATCCTTGCCAATTATTATGACATTGCGGTTCCCAATAAAAAACACCGAGCCCCATATGATTGGCTAGTGATTTATTTTTTTTAATGATATCCGTTAAAAAGTTTTTGCATTCGGTTGCTTTTGATACATCCATGCCTACTTCGCTAATCATGATTGGCTTGCCATAGCGGGCAATCATGTCTAACATATTTGTATAACATTGTTCAGTGGTTGTTTGCCAATTATTAGGGTCAGGATACAATGACATTGCGATGATATCGTAATCTACTTTATTTGTTTTTAAGCCATCAAACATCCACCGAAACATTGCATTGTCATACCCATTGGAAATATGTACAATAATTTTTGAATTAGGACTTGTTTCTCTCACTGCTTTCGCGCCTGCATTTAATAAAGCAGCAAAATTCACCATACTTTTTGAAGCACGACCATCCTCCCAAAGCATACCGTCATTGGTTTCATTCCCAATTTGAATCCAGGTTGGGGTAATGCCATTATTTTTTAATTGTGTAACGACCTCTTTGGTGTAAGTATATAAGGTAGTAGTAAGTGCATCAAAATTTAAAGTTTTCCAAGCTGCAGGTTTGTTTTGTTTGCCTGGATCAGCCCACCAATCACTATAATGAAAATCGATCATAATTTTCATACCCAAATTTTGTGCTCTTCTAGCTTGCGCAATTACATCACTCGTACCACAATAAATGGTAGCGGGGTTTACCCATACCCTTAATCGAATGGAATTGATCCCTTTGCTTTTCAATAATTCAATACAATCCATTTGTTTGCCAGCAGCGTCATAAAATTTTTTGCCCTCATTTTCCATTTGGCTTAGCCAGCCAATATCGGCCCCCTTTGCGTAAAAACTAGTATCACTTATAATAGGTGTATTGGTGGTATTGGTATTACTCGCTTTAGCGCATGCGCAAAGTAAAAAAGCCCAAGTTAAAATTGCGAAGTGAATATATTTCGGCATGCTTATTTTATTTTAAATATACCACAAAATTTTAAAATTTATCGTTCAATACATGCCTGGTGTAGTAACTTTGTCTTCTTAACAGTAATTATTTACACATGTCTTTTTTAATTAGTTATAACAAGAAGGAAGTATTGCAAGCACTTCGATATCATTTTATAAAGCAATCTGAAATTAAAGGGTTAATGATTGCAGTCAATATTTATGCGATTGTGACAGCGGTATTATTATTTCAAAAAAAAATACGACCAGAGCTTTTCTTGTTTGGTTCAGTTTTGTGGTTAATATTAATGTTACTTTTTTGGTATCTTCTTCCAATTATTTTTTACAAGAAAACAAAATTATTTAAATCCAATTGGGAATTTAGCTATAACCAACATGGTGCCAACTTGGTTTCAGAAAATGCGGAGGCGCAATGGCAATGGTCCGAGCTCACCTACTATTTTGAAAGTCCTTATTTCTTGCATCTTTATTTTGGGCCTAAGACCTTTTTTCTTGTAAGTAAGGGTACTATCCCTATGGAGCAGCAACATGAGATCAGGGGTATCTTAAAGCAAAAACAAAAAGACAATAAATCCTAATCCGAGCTAGTATAATCCACGAAGCTTTTCCTAGCCACTAACCCTTGTTTGTTCTTGTGAATAACTATGTATTATATAGCAAAATTCAGGTCCTGAATAGGTCAGAATACCTTGATTTTGCCTGCTTTTATAGCTAAATCAGCCAAATACACCCTTTATTTCAAATAAGGGTTAAATTGTGTAAACAAAAAGGCAAATAAAATACTTCGTTTTTAACAAAAAGTATATTTTTGCGCCGTAAACAAAACTTTTTACAATGTCAGACATCGCTACTAGAGTTAAAAAAATTATCGTTGACAAATTAGGTGTGGATGAAGCAGAAGTTACAAACGAGGCTTCCTTTACAAATGATTTGGGCGCTGATTCATTAGACACCGTTGAATTAATTATGGAATTTGAAAAAGAATTTAATATTTCTATTCCTGATGAACAAGCAGAAACTATTACTACCGTAGGTCAAGCAGTTACTTATTTAGAGGAACACGCTAAATAGTAAGTTTACTTTATTGTAAATCAAACTTGATACATCGGCATATTTTAATCCGCCTTTTTGAGCCTTTGCTTTAAAGGCGGATTTAATTTTTAAAAAAGATTTTCATGCAAACCAAACGCATCGTAGTTACAGGTATTGGAGCACTTACTCCTATTGGAAACTCACTAGACGCTTATTGGGATAGCTTAATCAATGGCGTATCAGGTGCGGACATGATTACACAATTTGATGCTTCAAAATTCAAAACAAGATTTGCTTGCGAGATAAAAGGTTTTGATGCAACGGAGTTCATGGATCGTAAGGAAGCAAGAAAGTTGGATCGTTTTGCGCAAATTGCTTTAGTAGCTAGTGACCAAGCTGTTGCAGATGCTGGTATTACTGAAAATAATGTTGACCATGATAGAGTTGGTGTAATTTTCGCGAGTGGTATTGGTGGGTTAAATACTTTTAGTGAAGAAGTAACTAATTATGTAAAAGGAGATGGGACACCGAGGTTCAATCCTTTCTTCATTCCAAAAATGATATTGGATATTGCTGCTGGACAAATTTCAATGAAACATGGATTTCGTGGACCCAATTTTGCCGTGGTAAGCGCATGTGCTTCAAGTACAAATGCCATGGTCACTGCCATGGATAATTTAAAACTAGGCAAAGCGGATATAATTATTACTGGGGGTGCTGAATCTGTTATTGGAGCTGCTGGTATTGGTGGTTTTAATGCAATGAAGGCGATGAGTGAGCGTAATGATGATCCTAAAACAGCAAGCAGACCATATGATAAGGATCGGGATGGTTTTATTATGGGTGAAGCTTCGGGTGTTTTAGTATTAGAGGAATTAGAACACGCCAAAAAACGTGGCGCTAAAATATATTGCGAAGTAGTGGGCGGTGGTGCAACCGCAGATGCCTATCATTTAACAGCACCACATCCGGATGGATTGGGAGCTAAAAATGTAATGATTGCAGCTTTAAGGGATGCAGGCATGCAACCGAGTGATATTGATTATATCAATACGCATGGCACTTCAACACCATTGGGTGACATTGCCGAAACCAAAGCAATTACTTCTGTTTTTGGCGAGCATGCCTATTCTTTAAATATAAGTAGTACAAAGTCAATGACTGGGCATTGTTTAGGTGCAGCCGGCGTTATTGAAGCGATCGCTTGTATACAATCTGTGATACATGATATTGTACCACCTACCATCAATCACTTTACAGATGATCCTGAGCTAGACAGTCGTTTAAATTTCACATTCAATAAAGCGCAAAAGAGAACAATAAATGCGGCCTTAAGTAATACTTTTGGTTTCGGTGGCCATAATGCCTGTGTGATTGTGAAAAAATACAAGGATTAATTTTAGTGAAAAAAATTCAACACTTACTTTCTTTCTTTAAGAAATCTGCTTTTGAAAAAAACCTGGTTTTACTCATTGGTTATTCCACTAATAATATATTATTATTTCAAACAGCCTTAAATCATCGTTCGGTAAAAGAACATTCCTCTGAAAATAATGAGCGCCTTGAGTTTTTAGGGGATGCGATTATTGGTTCGGTGGTAGCGGATTATTTATTTAAAAAGTATCCATATAAAGGCGAAGGTTTTTTAACGGAGATGCGCAGTAAAATGGTGAATCGTCAGCAATTAAATCTTATTGCGATTCAGATGGGTTTGAAAAGATTAACCAAATTCAATAAGTTAGATGGCGGATTAAAAACAAGTCAAATATTTGGAAATACCTTGGAAGCCTTAGTGGGCGCCATTTACATTGATAAAAAATACGAGTTTACCAAAAAATGGATTGTAAATAAAATGATTCAACCTTATTTATTCATGGATGAATTGGAGTTGATTGATATCAATATCAAAAATAAAATTATTGGATGGGCCTTAAAGCAAGGCAAGCAGGTTGATTTTGTTTTGGCAGGGGAACAGTTAGAAGGCCGTCGTCGTTTATTTACTATCAATGTAGTATTGGATGGCGATGTGGTTACCAGTCAAAAAGGGTATACAAAAAAAGATGCTAGTCAATTGGCAGCACAAAAAGCAATTGAGGTTTTGAGCATTTAAATTAATGTGTTGATTGGCACAGTTCAATTAAAACCCCGTTACAATTTTTTGGATGAATAAAGCAAACCAATTTATGATCAGCCCCTTTTTTGGGTTGCTCATTTAAAAGGGTGAATCCGGCATTTTTTAGTCGGTCCATTTCCGCAATAATATCGGGTACTTCAAATGCGATATGGTGCAGCCCTTCCCCTTTCTTATCAATAAATTTTGCAATCACCCCTTCAGGATCAGTACTCGCAACAAGTTCAATTTTGGTATGGTTTTGTAAAAAAAAGGCCGTTTCTACCTGTTCCGATGCCACGGATTCTGTTTTATAGCAAGGGCTACCCAATAGTTGTTCATATAAGGAGATACTTGCGTTTAAGTCCTTAACTGCGATGCCGATATGTTCTACTTTAAAATCCATGCCTATTTTGTTTTACGAATTGGGAAAAAATTACACTCAAAACCGAACGAATTCAGCAAAATCAAGCCCTAAGCGTTACTTTTGTGCTTTAGAAAAAACTAAATTCCAACATGTTAAAATTACCAATTTATCTTGATCATAACGCAACTACACCCATGGATCCAAGGGTTTTAGAGGCGATGTTACCCTATTTTGTCGAAAATTTCGGAAATGCGGCTAGTCGTAACCATTCTTTTGGATGGCAAGCTGAGGAAGCAGTGGATTATGCGAGAGAGCAAATCGCGCAATTAATTGGCGCTGATCCAAAGGAAATTATTATTACTTCGGGTGCTACTGAAGGGGATAACCTAGGTATTAAAGGGGTATTTGAAATGTATGCAAGCAAAGGCAATCATATCATTACATGTACTACAGAGCATAAGGCAGTATTAGATACTTGTAAGCACCTTGAAAAATTAGGGGCTGAAGTGACTTATTTGGAAGTACAGCCTGATGGTTTGATTGATTTAAAACAATTAGAAGCAGCCATGAGACCAACCACTATTTTGGTGGCGATCATGTATGCAAATAATGAAATTGGAGTGATACAACCAGTGAAAGAAATTAGTGCGATTGCCAAAAAGCATGGTGCCTTATTTTTCACAGATGCGGTACAAGCAGTTGGAAAAATTCCAGTGGATGTCAATGCCGATGGCATTGATTTAATGGCATTCACTGCACATAAAATGTATGGTCCAAAGGGTGTAGGCGCTTTATATGTGCGACGTAAAAATCCACGTGTTAAAGTAACTGCACAATTAGATGGTGGTGGACATGAGCGCGGTATGCGCAGCGGTACTTTAAATGTGCCAGGTATTGTTGGATTTGGAAAAGCTTGTGAATTAGCAAGATTAGAAATGGCATCTGATACAGAAAGAATTTCAAAATTGAGAGATAAGTTAGAAAATGCATTAAAGCAAATTGATGAGTCATATGTGAATGGAAATCCAGCACACCGATTACCACACGTTAGCAATATTTCATTTAAATATGTTGAGGGAGAAGGTTTAATGATGGGCTTTAATAAAGACATCGCTTTATCTTCTGGTTCAGCATGTACTTCAGCTTCATTGGAACCAAGTTATGTTTTAAAAGCATTAGGACTTGGGGATGATTTGGCACATAGTTCACTTCGTTTTGGATTGGGCAGGTATACTACAGAGGAACAAATTGATTTTACTATTAAAGCAGTTACAGATACTGTTTTAAAATTAAGAGACATGAGTCCACTTTGGGAAATGTTTAAGGATGGCGTTGACATTGATGCAATTCAATGGGCACATCACTAAATAAATTAGGTAGCTTTTTTTCGCAAAATATATTTTAAAAAATTTAAAAATACAACCATGGCATATTCAGATAAAGTAATCGATCATTATTCTAATCCTAAAAATGTAGGA
>CALLKA010000180.1 GCA_938008665.1 uncultured Bacteroidota bacterium | reverse complement strand
CATCAATTCGTACCAATACAGATAGGTTTCTTTTGAAAATTTTTGGGCCACAGTCCTTTAATTTTGAGGAGCAAATATACTGATTTTTCGCATAAAAATGAGCTAAAAAACAGTCTTAAGCTTCGTTTAAAAATGGGTATTTATAGTCGGTTGGTGGGTTAAAGGTCTCTTTAATGGTTCTAGCACTTAACCATCTGTATAAATTTAGCATACTACCCGCTTTGTCATTGGTTCCAGATGCCCTAGCTCCCCCAAATGGTTGTTGTCCAACCACTGCTCCAGTGGGTTTGTCATTGATATAAAAGTTACCTGCTGCGTGACGTAATTTATCAGTCGCCAAATTAATGGAGGCTCTGTCTTGAGAGATAATGGCACCTGTTAAAGCGTATTTGGAAGTTTTGTCCAACAAATCCAATGTTTTTTCAAATTGATTCGCCGGGTAAACATAAATAGTCAATACTGGACCAAATATCTCCTCACACATGGTTAAATATTTCGGATCACTTGTTTCAAGAACTGTAGGTTCAACGAAATAACCATTTTTCTTGCTAAAATTACCGCCTACTAAAATTTTTGCTTTTTTATCTTTCTTCGCCTTATTAATGTATTTGGCAATATTGTCAAAAGATTTTTCATCAATTACTGCATTTACAAAATTTGAAAAATCTTCCACTGTACCCATCTTCATGGATTGAATTGCTTTCACCAATTTTGCTTTTACGGCAGGTGCAATGTTTTTTGGTAAATAGGCACGAGAAGCAGCTGAACATTTTTGTCCTTGGTATTCAAATGCACCTCTTGCAAGTGCAGTAACAACTGTATCGACATCGGCAGTTGGATGTACCATCACAAAATCCTTACCACCTGTTTCACCCACAATTCTTGGATAGGTTTTATACTTAGGAATATTTTCACCAATTTGTTTCCACATGTAATTAAATACACCTGTAGATCCAGTAAAATGTACACCCGCAAAATCAGGATGGGAGAAACAAGTCGCGCCAATAGTTGGCCCATCAACGTAAACTAAATTTATAACGCCATCAGGAAGTCCTGCTTCTTTTAAAATTCGCATAAATAATTGTGCAGAATACACCTGCGTGTTGGCTGCTTTCCAAACAACCACATTGCCACACATAGCAGCTGATGCAGGAAGGTTTCCTCCAATAGCTGTAAAATTGAAAGGAGTGATTGCTAAAACAAATCCTTCCAATCCACGCCATTCCATTCTATTATGCATACCTGGTGATGAAACCGGTTGTTGCTTATATATTGTACTTAAAAAATGAACATTGAATCTTAAAAAATCAATCAATTCACATGCGGCATCAATTTCAGCTTGGTAGGCATTTTTACTTTGACCAAGCATAGTAGCTGCATTCATTTCAAAACGATATTTGGTCGCCAATAAATCCGCAGCTTTTAAAAATATATGTGCACGTGATTCCCAGGACATATCTGCCCAAGCGTTACGTACTTTTAATGCACTTGTAATAGCTTGATCCACATGCTTTTTTGAACCCATGTGAAAATGACCAAGGGTATGTTTAATTTCATGTGGCGGATGAATCGTGATTTTATTTCCTGTACGTACCGCTTTCCCATTAATGTACATGGGTATATCCATTGTTTTACTTTTTAAACTAGCAAGGGCTTTCTTTAAAGCTAATTTTTCAGGGGTTCCTGGAGCATAAGATAAAACAGGCTCATTGGCCGGAGTAGGGTAATCAAAATAACCTATTTGCATATGTGATAATTTATGCATCAAAAATAAGCATTAAATGAATATGTTAAGGAAGATCTGCAATTTCCTTAAACTTGCTTTACTTTTACATATAAATAAGCATTCTATGCAGTTTGTTTTAGTGGATATCGCGGACAGAGAAAAATTTTATCCTTTTAGTTTGACGCAATCGGTTGCGCAATTTAGAATAGGTATTTACTCATTTCAAGAAAGATGGGAGCATTTGTTAAACAAAGAAACTGCTATCTATACGGTTCCCTATTTGCAAAAATTATATGATAACAGTGATTTTCTACAAAATAAAGAAGCGGCTATTTTTATAAATGTGACCTGTATACCAACTATTGAATTAGTGGATGCAATTGTAAATTTGAAAATAGGAGAAAAAATAATTAGCAAGTCGGGAAAATGGATAGCAACTTATTCTGAAGATAGAACCTTTGAAAAAATATTATTAGGCAATTTTGCACCCATTACTTTTGAACAAGGGGAGTTTGTGCAAGATGCGATTGGCATGTTGCAATTACATACAAAGTTTATTGAGAATGATTTTACATGGGTTAAGAAACATGTTACAGGTATAAAAATTGACACAAGTAATAAAGTTATTCAGCCTGAAAATATATTTATTGAAAAAGGTGCCGAAGTACATTGTGCAATTTTAAATGCAAGTACAGGGCCTATTTATATTGGCAAAGATGCCGAAATCATGGAAGGTTCTGTAATTCGTGGGCCATTTGCTTTGTGTGAAGGTGCGGGAGTAAAACTGGCATCTAAAGTCTATGGTGCTACTACTGTTGGGCCGTATTCTAAAATTGGTGGCGAAGTAAATAACTCCGTTTTATTTGCTTATTCTAATAAAGGACATGACGGATTTTTAGGGAATTCGGTTTTGGGCGAATGGTGTAATATTG
>CALLKA010000179.1 GCA_938008665.1 uncultured Bacteroidota bacterium | reverse complement strand
GCTCTTCCGATCTCCGTGTTCTCCTTCATCGCCTCTTCTTCAAGAATACGCAGGATGTGCAGAGCGGCCGATTCGGTTGAGCGGATGTGTCCCGTGCCGGTACAGCGCGGGCAGGTGATGTAGCTGGTTTCGGCCAGGGCCGGACGCAGGCGCTGACGGCTCAGTTCAAGCAGGCCAAAGCGCGAGATCTTGCCGGTTTGCACGCGCGCACGGTCGTAATGCAAGGCATCACGTAGCGCGTTTTCCACTTCACGTTGGTTACGTGGGTTTTCCATGTCAATAAAGTCAATCACAATAATACCACCTATATCTCTTAATCTTAATTGTCGTGCAATTTCTTCCGCCGCTTCCATATTGGTTTGCAAAGCATTTTCTTCCTGGTTATTCGAAACACTTTTAAAACCACTGTTCACATCAATGACATGCAATGCCTCCGTGTGTTCAATAATTAAGTAGGCGCCACTTGGCAAGTTAACTGTTTTTCCAAAGGAGGACTTTACTTGTTTGGTTATACCATATTGATCAAATATGGGCTGATCTCCATCATACAAGCTTAATATATTGCTTTTGGCAGGGGCTATTCTTTGTAAATAGCTTAGCGTGATATCAAATATTTTTTTATCATTGACCACAATTTTATTAAAGTCTTCATTTAATAAATCTCTTAATATACTCGTGGTTTTGCTTTCCTCATTCATGATGCGTGCAGGAGGTACAGCACCCTTTAAATTAGATTGAATATTTTTCCAATTCGCTTCAAGGGTCAATAAATCTTCATGTAGTTCAGCAGTGGTTTTACCTTCAGCTGCAGTTCGCACAATCACACCAAAATTTTTAGGACGTACCGCTTCGATTATTTTTTGTAACCTTTTGCGTTCCTCATTTGAATGTATTTTTTTGGATACGGCAACTATTTCATTAAAAGGGGTAAGTACTACGAATCTGCCTGCCAATGAAATTTCGCAGGTTAATCTAGGACCTTTTGCTGCAATAGGTTCTTTTAAAATTTGAACCAATACATTGGGTTTCCCATTAAGTACTTCACTTATTTTTCCTGTTTTAAAAATTTCAGGTGCTGCTTGAAAACCTGCAAAATCAAAGCTTTTATCATGGTCGTTCATCGCCAATTGCGTGAACTTGATGATCGACTTTGCATAAGGGCTTAAATCTGTATAGTGTAAAAAGGCATCCTTGTCAAATCCAACATCTACGAATGCTGCGTTAAGCCCAGGTATAATTTTTTTTACTTTTCCTAAATACAAATCTCCAACAGACCAACGGGCATCTATTTTTTCGTTATGTATTTCAACCAATTTTTTTTCCTCCAGCAAGGCGATTTCAACACCCTCTGGGGAGCTATTAATTATTAAATCTTTATTCACTTATAGCAACTTTTTTAAAGCACGCATAGCGCAATTAAACGCAAATACTGCTTTATAATTTTTTGAAACACATCCACTTTACAAAGGAAGGTAAAGGTAAAGGTAAAGTTGCTGAGTAGATAAGTGGTGTGCAATTTGGAAATATACAAGCGTATTTCATAGGAAATACGCTTGTATTGAAGAAGAACTATTTGTTCTTTTTCTTATGTCTATTTTTTCTTAAACGTTTTTTTCTTTTGTGTGTCGCAATTTTATGACGCTTTCTTTTTTTACCACAAGGCATGTCCGATATTTTTTTTGTTATATAATATTATTTCTTTAATTGTTGTATTCTCTTGTCAATTGCATCGTTAAAGGCCTTTGATTTTATTTTATTGGATAGCTTTACTTTTTGATAGCTTTCCAATGCCAAAGGTTTTTGATTGGTTAATTCATAGCATTCAGCCAAATGAACCAAGGCTTCGATATTTGTAGGTTCGTCCTGAAGGATTAACAAAAATCGTTCAATTGCTTTTTCATTTTGACCTGATTTTTTACCACCCAAGGCCAGAATCATTTGCCCATAAATGTTATGTGGATTTTTATCCACTACTTCTTTGATTTTTAAGATGCCTTGCATCGGGTTGTCTGATATATTACCAAACAAGTAACAGGCACCTAAATTAATTTTCGCAGAATCATTATTTGGATTAATAACCAATGCTTTATCTAAAAGAACTTTTGCATTTCCTGCCATCCATTTTAAGAAGGCGGGAGGTGCTTCAGGGTCGGTCAAGTTATCAACCAGCTGCTGGGCTGCAAAAGTGAGGCTTTTTTCAGAACTTTCCAACAAAGCAGCACTGTAAGTATAATATAAATAGGGTCCCAATTTTTGAGCTGAATCGGCCCAAAAACGGGATAGTGCTTTATATACATTAACACTATCAATCGTCGTTTTACTTGTATTTAATTGATTTTCAATACTTAAGAGGGTCAATTTTTGTTCGGCAGCCAAATTCATCTTAGCGCCTTCTAAAACTGATTTTGAAGTAACATCTTGATTTTCAGCAGTTTGGCTTGCCGCTGCCAAATCGGCTTGTTTATATCTAGGGGCAAAAAAATACAGGGTGCTCAATAAAGCAATGGCTAGGAGAACAACAATAAATTGTGGCTTTTTCAATGTAAAACAATTTCAGGCAAAGGTAGCTTACTTACGTTTGCTTTTCACATCGTTTACAAATTCTTTTGCAGGCTTAAAGGCGGGAATAAAATGTTCAGGTATTTCAACCGCAATATTTTTTTTGATATTACGACCAATTTTTGCTGCTCTTTTTTTAGTAATAAAGCTGCCAAATCCACGTATGTAGATGTTTTCACCATTGGACAAGCTTTCTTTTACTTCCTTAAACATCGTTTCTAATGTAACAAGTACATCCACTTTTGGAATGCCAGTTTTTTCAGAAATTTGATTAATGAGATCAGATTTTCTCATGAAGTTGGTTTTAGGTTCAGTATTAAAAATAAATCAATTTTTTCCTAATTACAACTATATCCTAATATATTTTATACATTTTTAGACAAATTTAGAGCCTTGTACGCATATGATT
>CALLKA010000178.1 GCA_938008665.1 uncultured Bacteroidota bacterium | reverse complement strand
AGTCAATATCACGGCTGTATGCACTTGCACCACAAATAATTAATTTAGGTTTATGTGTTCTTGCTTGACTTTCTAAGGTATCATAGTCAATCAAGCCAGTTTCTTTCACCACACCATAAAAATGTGGGGTATATGTTTTACCTGAAAAGTTAACACTACTTCCGTGTGTTAAGTGACCACCCATGCTTAGGTCCAAACCTAAAATAGCATCACCTGGTTGTAAAATGGCTAACATTAAAGCAGCGTTTGCTTGTGCACCACTATGTGGTTGAACATTCGCGTATTCAAGACCAAATATTTCCTTTAAACGATCTATGGCTAAAGTCTCTGTTTTATCTACAATTTCACAACCGCCATAATAACGACGACCAGGATATCCTTCGGCATATTTATTGGTCATCACACCACCCATCGCTTGCATAACTTGTAAGCTGGTAAAGTTTTCAGATGCGATTAATTCTATGCCTCTTCTTTGGCGTTGTAATTCTTGATTGATGATGTCAAAAACCAGGGTATCTCTTTGCATAATTCTTTATTTATAGTGTGCTATTTTGCAAAATTAATTCATTATAACCCCTACGCAAAGCTTTCTTTCAACAGTTAGCGTCCTAATATCCACATTTTCAACAAGTTTTATTGGATTTGGCTATTTGGGTGCCCAAATTGCGCCATTACTAACAGTTATTTGCTACTTTTATCACCCCCTAAAACCCAAACAATGAAGGCGATTATTCCAGTGGCAGGTGCAGGTGCAAAATTACGCCCACATACTTATACGCAACCCAAAGCGCTCATTCCAATTGCAGGTAAAACCATACTTAGCTTTATTGTTGATCAATTAAGGGAAGCGGGTATTAAAGAATTTATTTTTATCGTTGGTTACTTGGGGGAGAAAATTCAGGATTATGTACAAGCCACTTACCCGAACTTAAATACCCATTTTGTTTATCAAAATGATCGACAAGGAACGGCGCATGCCATTGAATTAACCAAGGCCATTGTAAATAATGATGAAGTGTTTATTGCTTTAGGCGATACTATTTGTGAATTTGATATTAAGGAAGTAATGGAAAGCCCGATAAGCATGTTGGGTGTAAAAAAAGTAGATGATCCCCGTCAATTTGGTGTTGCTGAAATAAACGAAGATGGCTTTATTGATCATGCTGTAGAAAAGCCGGCGATTCCAAAAAGTAATAACGCCTTGGTTGGTTTGTATAAGATCAAAGAATCCGAAATTTTGTTTGAATGCTTTCAACAATTATTTAATGATAATATTAAATCTCAAGGGGAGTATAATTTAACAGACGCTTTGGAGTGTATGATTAAAAAAGGGGTGCAGTTTAAATCCTTTAAAGTAAAGCATTGGTATGATTGCGGTAAAAAAGAATCATTATTAGAAACCAATGCAGTATTGCTAAAAAAATCGGGTGGGATTTCAGTAAACCCCAATTTATATACCAATAGCATTATCATACCGCCTGTAAGTATTGCGGATGATTGTGTAATTGAAAATTCCATCATTGGGCCGCATGTTACTATTGGCAATAATACCAATATCAAAAGTTCCATTGTACGAGATAGTATTATTGGCTCCTATACTACACTAGATGAAGTGGTTTTAGATAATTCATTGATTGGGAGTGACGCGTCAGTAAAAGGGTTAAGCCGAAGTTTGAACATTGGAGACAATACCGAAATTGATTTCGGTTAATCATTTCTAATCTCTGCTTTACCCGGCCGTTTTAATAACAGCTTACCTAAAAATTTTACTAGAAAATTAAGCGTCCTTATGCAAATGCATGGAGTTGGCTTGCGCTACACAAGTCATCACAACATCATTAATACAAACGTGTTTTGGAACATTGGCTACATACCAAGCAGTGTCAGCAACATCTTCGGCTTTTAATGGTTCATAACCAGCATATACTGCTGCAGCTTTTGCCGCATCGCCTTTAAAACGAACCAATGAAAAATCGGTTTCAACTGCACCAGGATGAATCACCGAAACTTTAATTTTATAAGGCAACAAATCAATTCTCTGTGCTTTGCTAATTGCATCCACTGCATGTTTGGATGCGCAATAAACATTACCATCCTTGTACACTTCCTTACCCGCTGTACTTCCAATATTGATGATATGTCCTTGTTGTTTAATTAAATAAGGTAAAACTGCTTTTGAAGTATAAAGTAAACCTTTTACATTGGTATCAATCATGGTTTCCCAGTCTTCTATATTCGCATCCAGGAATGAGTCACGTCCTAATGCAAGGCCAGCGTTATTGACTAAAATATCAACTGCTTGCCAGGCTGCTGGTAAATCATTTAACTGTGCAAACACTGCTTCCTTATCCTGTACATCAAATACTAAGCTTAAAGTTTTTACACCGTATTTTTTTTCAATAGCTGTAGCCACTTCTGCTAATTTTTCCTTGCGACGTGCAGTTAAAATTAAATTCCAACCACCAGCTGCAAATTTTTCAGCAATAGCTTTACCAAATCCTGAACTAGCGCCTGTGATTAATATAATTTTTGACATGGTATACGGTTGAGATTGTTAATTTTTATGTTGTATGTTATTTTGCCCTCGTTTGATAAGACGAAAGTTTAAAACTAATGCTATAGCGATTAATGTAAATACTTCAATTGAAAAATGTTGCGGTAGCCAGTAGCTAGCAATAACTAATCCTACGACTGCCCCTAAAAATACTTTACCAATATGACTAATCCATTCATTTTTTATAAAATAAGCAATTAAACCTATAATATACAATGGGTGCATCCACATGATATTAAAGTTATTAAAGCAGGCAGTATGATTGGACACAAAACTCATATAAAAAATTAAACAACCGCCCAATGTGAATGCAAGTAACAAAGCGACATCTGTAACACTAGCAATCACAATCACCGTCTTATTTTTAAAGATCAGGCTAAGTGCATACAAAGCCAAAAATCCAATTAAGATAAATAATGGGCTATAATCTTTTGTATTTGCTGTAACATCAGCGCTTTCATTGTTGAAATTAGAGACACTAGTTGATCGCACTAATTTTTTAATACCTGCTATTTGATCAAAAAGTAAATCAGGTAAAAAAGCAGCTTGTTGATCGGTGGGTTTTTGATCCGAATAAGAACCGAGTAATAAGTCAATGCCTAAGCCAATCCAAGGAATACCTTTTTGATAGGGCGCTAAAACTACTTTTTCCCTAAATGATTTTTCTTGGCTTAGATTGGGAACGTAATGCGAAAAAATAAACAGCCCATCTTTTACGCGTGTGGTACAATTGTCTGTGATGAAATTATATAAATAGTATTTATTTTTTCCCATCATATTTTTCTTCAATCCCTGATACCATCTTATTTTTTCAGTCGTAGATAAATTTAGGACCTGCTCTTTTATATTTCTTTTTTCATATTGGTACTGCGCATAAAAATCGGCATAGTAATTTGCGGATATAAAATATTCCAAACTTCCTTTTACAAATTTTGATATAAAGAAGGGTGTTTCAAAATCAAACGTACCGTAATTAAAAACATAGTCAGCTCCTTGCAAACTATCAATGACACGAATGGCGGTGTGTCCCCATGCGGTATAAATATCCTCACCTGCGTCGCAGGTAAGTATACTAATTTGTAAACGAGGTGTGTCGCTTGCTTGTGCTTTTAAATTATTGGCGAATAAAAAACCAGATCCAATAAAAAAACAAATAAATAAATATTTCTTCAACATTGAATATTGCTTTTATAATGTTTTTGCGTATTTGCTTATAGCGTTTACACAAAGATGATTTTCAATAATTATTTGCGGCTATAATTAGGCGCTTCTCTTGTTACTTCAACATCATGTGCATGGCTTTCTCTCATACCTGCATTCGTGATTTGAACAAAAGTGGCATTTTGTAAATCCTTCACTGTTTTAGCACCACAGTAGCCCATTCCCGCTTTTAGGCCACCAACAAATTGATATACTATTTCATGTAAATTTCCTTTGTAAGCAACGCGACCTTCAATTCCTTCGGGTACAAACTTTTTACTATCGGATTCGTTCTCTTGAAAATAACGATCTCCACTTCCTTGACTCATGGCACCAATACTTCCCATACCTCTGTATCCTTTGAATTTTCTTCCTTCGTAAATAATAGTTTCACCAGGGCTTTCTTCTGTCCCTGCAAAAATGCTACCCATCATTACACAGTTCGCGCCTGCGGCTAACGCTTTAACCATATCACCCGTATAACGAATACCACCATCTGCAATAATTGGAATATTTTTACCTTTCAATGCCCTTGCTGCTTCCATGATGGCAGTTAATTGCGGCACACCTGCACCTGCTACAATACGTGTAGTGCAAATAGATCCTGGACCAATACCCACTTTAACGGCGTCGGCTCCCGCATTGGCTAAGGCCAATGCGCCACTAGCAGTAGCTACATTACCAGCAATGACTGGTAAATTTTTATATGTTTTTTTCAATAACTTAAGTGCTTCTATAACACCTTTGCTATGACCATGTGCGCTATCTAATGAAACAATATCAACGCCCACACTTTGAAGTGCTGCAGCGCGATCTAATAAATCTTTGGTAATTCCTAATGCAGCACCTACTAATAAACGGCCAATTTTATCTTTCACTGCATTTGGGAATGCACTTAATTGTAAAATATCACGATAAGTAATTAATCCAATTAACTTTCCTTGTTTATTTACAACAGGTAATTTTTCAATTTTATATTGACGTAAAATTTTCTCTGCTTTTTTTAAATCAGTTCCTTCAGGAGCAATGACTAAATTTTCTTTGGTCATTACTTCGCTTACTTTACGCTTGCGATCGGTCTCGAATCTTAAATCACGATTGGTTAAAATACCGACCAACTTATTTGTTTTGTCAACAATAGGAATGCCCCCAATTTTATTTTCCTTCATCAATTTTAATGCATCTCCAATGGTTGCAGTTACTTCAAGTGTAATCGGATCTACAATCATACCGCTTTCACTACGTTTTACTTTACGTACTTGTTCAGCTTGTCTTTCAATACTCATGTTTTTGTGCAAAATGCCAATGCCACCTTCACGTGCAAGTGCAATTGCTAAATTAGCTTCGGTAACGGTATCCATTGCCGAGGACAAAATTGGAACATGTAATTGAATGTTTTTAGTAAGATGTGCGTGGATATTTACCTCTGAAGGTAAAATTTCAGAATACGCGGGCATTAACAATACGTCGTCAAAAGTTAAGCCTTTACCAAAAATGCGGGAGTTGTTTGTAGAATTTCTTGTTGCCATAGGCAAAGATAGGACCTTGAGGTATTTAGACAAAATCCTTTTTTTTGCCTGATTTACAGTCGAATATAAAGGTTGCCAGCTTGCTTAAACACAAAATCTTGCATTTCTAACATAAATAAGTGGGTGGCGAAAGCACCTGGTGGGATTGTTAATTGCCGGATAATGTCGTCCGGATGAATAGGTCCTTGGCGTTCAACAATTTCTAAAATGGACAAAGCATCAGGTTCAAGTACCAAGGTTAGTTGTGGATTTTTGGGGTCAATCCTGTTAGGGTTCATTTCGGGCAGTGCCCATTTCATAGTTTCTAAAAAATCAATACTGTCATAATACATTTGTGCATTATTGGATTTAATCAACAACAAGCAGCCTTTACTTTTAGGATCCTGTATTTTACCAGGTATCGCAAAAACATTTCGGTTGTAATCAAAAGCAAGCTTTGCAGTAATCATACTTCCGCCTTGTATATCAGATTCCACAACAATCGTTACATCACTCATGCCAGCTACAATTCTATTTCGTTTTGGAAAAAAATAGGGTAGTGGAATGACGCCTTTTTTATTTTCGGTAATAAGTCCCCCTTGTTCAAGCATTTCAATGGCAAGACGACGATGTTGTTTTGGATAAATTTGATCCAATCCATGTGCGAGCACGCCCCAGGTAGGAATTTTTTTATTCAATGCATTTTTATGTGCAATTCCATCGATACCCAATGCCATACCACTGATGATGCCGATATTTAAATGCGCAAGGCCTTCGGTTATTTCATGAATGACACTATTAACTTGTACAGTGTGTTGCCTAGTGCCAACAATGCTCACCAAATGTTTTTTATTGAAATCCATTTTACCTTTTACATAGATAACTGTCGGCGCATCGTCGCAGTGCACTAATCGGTTGGGATAATCTGCATCAAAAACGCAGGTAGCATGTATATCATGTTTTTGAATAAATGCCAATTCGCTTTCTGTTTCATCCCATGGCCAATCACTTAGTAAAATTTTTTTTATATCATCATTTATATCTAAAAAGGGGATTTGTAAATTGAAGCGTTCTTTGTAAATAAATTCAGCTGAACTATAGTGGGCTAACAGTAATTTTCGTTGCTTATCGTTAAGCCCAATAATTTTACTAAATGCAATGCTATACAATAAATGAGTTGACATAGGGCGAATATCCCTATACTACTACAGTAAACTTTGCGTATAAATACGCTATTTTGGAATGGAAATGGTAAAACTAGTGCGCCTGTTTTGTTGACGACCTTGTTCTGTATCGTTGCTAGAAATGGGTTTGGTATCGCCATAGCCAATAGTGGTAATACGTTGCGCTTGAATCTTATGATTCATCAAAAATTGGGCGATTGAATTAGCACGACCAAGGGATAGTATTTTATTTTTATTCGCATCACCCGTATTATCTGTATGTCCTTCAATTAAAATAGTTGCAGTTGGTTGCGCTATTAAGTAAGAGACTAATTCATTTAATTCTTTTTCGGATCCTGCTAATAAAGTTGCAGCATTTGTTGCAAACAAAACATTTGTGAATGTTTGGGTAAATTGTTTTTTGATCGCGTTTAAATAAAATTCCTGATTGCTGGTGTTGTCATTATCAAAAGATGTACTTGTAATTATTCTATTAGCTTCTTCGTAAAATGAGCTAGTTATTGAAATGCCTACACTATCCAAATAAGGAAGTGCAAAAATAAATTGCCCATTGCTGTCTACTTCAATTTTTGTAAAACTAGATTGATCGGCAGGATCAACTAAATTTACCATTGCCGAAATTGCCTTTTTTGAATTTGCTGCTTTTATCACGCCCTTTAAGAAAAACTTTTTATTCGCCCTGTTGGCTTTTGATAAAGTGACTTTATAAATATCTAATCCACCTCTGCTATCTGATCTGTCACTGGCTATATATGCATCCATGCCATTGCTTGCCACCGCGATACTACCTTCATTATCAAAAGTATTAATAGGGTAGCCCAAGTTTAAAGGCGTGGTCCAATTGCCATCTATTTTTTGGTGTGCAACAAAAAAATCAGCACCACCATAACCAGGCCAGCCCGTTGATGAAAAATACAAACTATTATTGTCGGCATGAATGAAGGGCGTTTGCTCATCCCCAGAGGTGTTTATTTGAGGGCCCAAATTTATGGCTTCCTCCCAACCCCCTTTTTCATTTTTGAATGCTACATATAAGTCAATACCTCCCAATCCGCCAGGACGATTGCTACTAAAGTACAATGCTTTACCATCTGGTGAAATACTGGGGGCACTATCCCAATAATCAGTGTTCACATTACGCCCTAAATTTTTTGCAGTATTCCATTGATTGCCCGCTTTTGTTGATTTATATATGTCATATCTACCATAACCTTGCTCAGGGTAGTCGGCTGCGAAATACAATGTTTGCATATCAGGTAAAAAGCTCACACTTCCTTTTTTGTCAGCAAAATTGATGGAGTCATCTAATAGCTTGGCTTTTGTAAAACCATTGTTGGTTAAAGTGCTTGTATAAAAATCTTCCCTGCGAATATTTAATTTTCGCATAAAAAATAACACACTATCCTTTATTGAAAAATAGGGAAAATATTCAGGGGCGGCAGTATTAATACTGTCTCCTAAATTATGAATGCTAATTTCTTCATTGTAAGGATGTGCTATTGCATAATTACAAATCGTTAAAAAGTTAAGCGCCTTTCCTTTCAAATCTGCAGTCATTTTTTCATTGTTCAAATTTCCAAGGATCAATTCTTTTGCTTTCGCATAATCTCCCATACTCGCATAAGCTGCGGCTTGTTTTATAAAGTAGGGGAAACTCACCATAGCATCAAGTTGCAGCGCCTTATTGAATAAGGGAATTGCTGTAGTATATTTTTTTAAGTCCAAGTTTATTTGAAACAAAGTTAAAATTGGATCAATAAAATTGGGGTCCGTTTGCATGCTCTTTTCCAACAAAGGAATACATTTTTCATATTGTTGTTCATCAAAAGACACTAATGCTTTTTGGTATAATTTTTCAGCAGCTGAACGATTATTTTGCGCGTGAGATGGATTGTATTTCAAACATGAAAACAATATTAGTAAGTAAAACACAAAATGCGTTTTTCTATGATTCATAATCCATCAAATTGGGTACGTAAATATAATCTACTTAAGGAACTTGTATGTATTTATGCAACTGTGCGCTTAATTCCCATTGCGGGTGCGCTTTAATATAATCAATGGACAAAGGGGTCATGGTATCGGCCTTATCCCATTCTGGTTGTAAGTAAAGCTTACAATTGGGAGATACCTTTTTTTCAAAGCTTTCCGCCCATTCAATATCGGATTTATTAAATACCACCACTTTTAATTCTGATGCAGCTGCTACACTTTCCTCCAAGGGAAATTTGAATTTTTTAGGTGATAAACAAATCCAATCCCATTGACCTGATAATGGACTTGACCCTGAAGTTTCAATATGTGTTTGAAAACCGGCTGTTTTTAATGCGGTGGTTAAAGGATCTAATGCATGTAATAAAGGTTCGCCTCCAGTAACAATGGCAATTTTACTAGGGTGGGATAATGCGGCATTTACAATTTCATCAATACTTAATTGTGGATGTTTACTTGCATCCCAACTATCTTTAACATCACACCATACACAACCCACATCGCATCCGGCAAGTCGAATAAAAAATGCGGCTTTACCTTGATGGTAACCTTCTCCTTGTAAGGAGTAAAACATTTCCATTACTGGATAGGTGGTTGTAGTAGGCAAACTTATTTATTTTGAGAAGCCTCGTAAGCCTTCATTGTATTTTTTAATAATCCTGCAATGGTCATCAAACCAACACCACCTGGAACAGGAGTAATAGCAGATGCTTTTGTACAAGCTTCGTCATAATTTACATCTCCTTTAATTCTAAAACCTTTTTTTGCAGTTGCATCTTCCACTCTGGTAATACCAACGTCTACAATCACAGCCCCTGGCTTAATCATATCGCCAGTTAAAAAATTAGGAACGCCTAGTGCAGCAACAATGATATCAGCTTCCAAACAAATTTCTTTCAAGTTTTTTGTATGACTATGACAAAGCGTAACAGTGCAATTGCCTTGAGGAATATTACTACTTAATAAAATACTCATCGGTCTTCCAACAATATTACTGCGACCAATCACCACTGCATTTTTTCCTTTGGTTGGAATTTCAAAATGGGCTAGCATTAATAAAATACCATAAGGAGTTGCAGGAATAAAAGTGGGTAGTCCTTGTACTAATCTTCCCACATTGGCAGGATGAAAACCATCCACATCCTTCGCAGGGTTAATGGTCTCTATTACTTTTGCTTCATCAATATGTTTCGGCAGAGGCAACTGAACTAAAATTCCATCGATAGCAGGATTGTTATTTAATTCAATGATTTTATCTAATAATATTTTTTCACTAACAGCAACATCCAAACGAACCAAAGTGGATTCAAAACCTGTTTCTTCACAATTTTTCACTTTGCTTGCTACATAGGTTTCACTCGCACCATTATTACCCACTAAAATGGCTGCCAAATGAGGTGCTCTTTTACCTTCATTGGTAAGTGCTTGTGTTTGAGCCAATAAAGTGGCTTTTACTGCCGCCGAAGCTATTTTTCCGTCTAGTATTAACATGCCACAAATTTAGTTATTTGATTTAGAGCAGTGTAATTTTTTTTTAACATTCCATCCCCTGTATCTTTGCACTCATAAATATATCTATGGAACAAAATCCCAACCAGCCGTTAAACATTGAAATTACCGAGGAAATTGCAGAGGGCAGTTATGCAAATTTGGCAATAATTACACACAGCAATGCTGAATTTGTGATTGACTTTGTAAATGTGATGCCAGGAACCCCTAAAAGTAAAGTAAAGTCGAGAGTGATTTTAACGCCCATGCATGCCAAAAGATTCATGAAGGCATTGGTTGAAAATGTAGAAAGATATGAGGAGGCCAATGGTGCAATTGGAGATATGTTACCTGTTGAAATACCTATGAATTTTGGGGGCCCTACAGCACAAGCATAATTGAATTACCAATTCAAGCTTTGTTCGGCATAACTATAATATCCTTCGGTACTTACAATAAGGTGATCAATTAATTTGATATCAAAATAGGCTGCGCCTTTTTTAATTTTTTCTGTTAGTACATCGTCCATATTACTTGGTTTTAATTGACCACTGGGATGGTTGTGGCAAATGATGAATCCAGTGGCTTCATGGCTTAGCGCTAGCTTGAATATTATTCTGGGATCGGCCACCGTTCCTGTGATGCCGCCTTCACTTAAAATTTCTTCATGGATTACCTTGTTGGCTTGATTCAATAATAACACCATAAATAATTCCCTGCTTTCAAACTGAAGTAAATATTTTAAATGGTCAGCAACATCCTTACTTTGTCGAATATTTTTTTTGTCAATGCTATTATACATACGACGTGAACCTAGTTCAATAGCAGCAAGTATGCGAATGGCTTTTATTTTTCCAATCCCTTTAATTTTCAAACCTAAAATATCCGCTACAGATAATTTTGAAAATTTTTGCAAATTATTTTGCGCCGCATTCAATAATGACCTTGCTAATTCAACTGCGTTTTGATGTATGGTGCCATGCTGAAGTATAATGGCGAGCAGTTCCACATCGCTTAAATTTTTTGCGCCTTTTTTGTACATTTTGTAAATGGGTTGGTCCTCGTTGGCCCAGGACTTAATATTGTTCATGACTTGCATACTAAATTTTTTTAAAACTAGCGCTTGGAACAACATAAAAAAATGGTATAAATACTTAAAAAGAATAGCCATTATGTGCATAAGTCATTGATTTGTTGAAAAGTACCCCGGTATTTATTTATAATTTGTAAACGATAATTATAACTTTGGAGCATATCCCAAACACATGAATCCTTCTGTTAAAATATTTGCCGGAACTGGCTCTCAAGCCCTTGCTGAAAAAATTGCACAACGCTTTGGAGCACCCATTGGAAAAATCAATATCCAAAAATTTAGTGATGGTGAGTTTCAGCCTATTTTTTTAGAAAGTATCCGTGGTGATTATGTTTTTTTAGTGCAAAGCACTTATGCGCCTACTGAAAACATCATGGAATTATTGATGATGATTGATGCAGCGAAAAGAGCAAGTGCGTATAAAATAATTGCAGTAGTCCCTTATTATGGTTTTGCAAGACAGGATCGTAAGGACAAACCAAGGGTTGCGATAGGGGCAAAATTAATTGCAACATTATTAGAAGCTGCTGGCGCGCACCGTGTGATTACGATGGATTTACATGCGGCACAAATACAAGGATTTTTTGATGTTCCAGTGGATCACTTGGATAGTTCAGCAATTTTTATTCCTTATATCGAGCAATTAAAGTTGGAGAATTTAACCTTTGCAGCACCGGATGTAGGAAGTACCAATCGCGTACGTGAAGTGGCTAATTATTTCAATGCGGAAATGGTGATTTGTGATAAACATCGCAAACGTGCCAATGAAATTGCGAGCATGGTGGTAATAGGGGATGTAACTGGAAAAGACATTGTTATTGTAGATGACATTTGCGATACAGGGGGCACTTTAGTAAAGGCAGCAGCATTATTAAAGGAAAAAGGGGCTAGGTCAGTTAGAGCCATGATTACCCATCCTGTATTAAGCGGTAAGGCCTATGAAAACATTGAAAATAGCGTGTTAGAGGAATTGGTGGTATGCGATACCATTCCATTAGCCCATCCGTCGGCTAAAATAAAAGTTGTAACCGTTGCTGATTTATTTGCAATAGCTATTCGTAATGCCTATGAAAATAAGAGCATAACCAGCTTATTTGTTCACTCCCAATTAAAGGCAAGGGGTTAATAATCAATTACTTATCAAATAAAGTTAAATAGTAAGGAGAGACTTTGGTTTCTCCTTTTTTATTTCCTACCTTCGCCCTCCATTATTGAGAAAGAATAATGGGTGTAGATAGTGAAAACTATCTATCATCTTACAAAAGAAAAAATTAGAAAATGAAAACAATTACAATCGATGGCCACTTGAGGACCGAAAATGGCAAAAAAGTCGCCCGCCAGCTTCGCTCTCAGGACAATGTGCTAGCTGTAATTTACGGGGGTGCTACTGAAGTAAATTTTTATGCTCCAGCAAAGGCTTTTAAGTCTTTAGTGTACACAAGTGAATTCCAATTAGCAAATGTTACTGTAGAAGGAAAAACTTACAAATGCATTTTGAAAGATTTGCAATTTGATAAGGTGACAGATGCTTTATTACATGTTGACTTATTAGAATTAGTTGATGACAAAAAAGTGATTGCCACTTTGAGATCGGAAGAGCGTCGTGTAGGGA
>CALLKA010000177.1 GCA_938008665.1 uncultured Bacteroidota bacterium | reverse complement strand
AAATTACCAATACTTGATAAACTTGTATATATTTCATACAGCTCTTCTCTTTTACCACGTAAAAAGCTAAGTCCTACACCTTCCGGATGGTTAAGGTAAAATAAGTACAATGTCTTTTCCAAAGGCCTAAGTTTTATTTCAATATTACCAAAATCAGGCAAAAAGATTCTTTTTCTTTCATCAATAACCAACTTGCTTAAAGGAACATTTTGCTTAAAATTTTGGGAGAATAGCATTTTAACCCTTAGCGACTCCATGATATTCAAAGCCTGGTGTATTTCAGCAAATGATAATTTTGCTTTTAACTTATTCATGCAATCAGCGCATATATCAGCTGTACGTAACTTTAATTTTATGTCCTTTTTCTCCAAGCACATATCATTTACGCAACCAATTGGATCGTTATGAACGGAAGTTCTTAATTCATCGTAATCATTAAACATGTGTTTTTGAAGCAATAGAGCTATTACTTCGTAAGCTATAGGGAAGGCGTCGTTACATTTTATGAAATGATTCCAGTCGGAAGTATGAATAAATCCATTAGTGGGCATTTTTTCATCTAAACTTGCAAACCAGTTTTTATCATTTGAAATTTCAGTTAATAAAATAACAAATTCGTCATTGTTAATTCCCCTGCGTAAACGGTAGTTATTACATTTAGCAAAGAGGGTTTCCCACTTTGAGGCTTTTCTAGTAAGTGGGAATGTGAATTTTCTAAACGAAGCACTTGGACTGATTTCGCTCATTGAATAGGATATCTTGTTATATTTTATTCCTTCTTCAAATTTCTTTTGATCTAAAATTACATTTTCAATAAAATCGTCTTCGCCAAAATCAGTTAAACTATTTACGTCACAATTAAATTGTATTGGACCCTCAATTGCATTCAATAAATCGAATACCTCTGTAAATGTTTCATTGCTCACATCCCCATCTTTAATTAAATGTATTTTCATAATTAATCTTCAAATAAATTACCTAAACTTCTGTTTGTTTTTTTCTTCTCAAAATAATGATTCATTGATTTGTCTAATTTACTCCAAACACTATTATTCATTTCACCTTTTTCAAAAGAAAAACTATTTTGTTTTTTTATGGACATACTTTCAGCAACATCAACTGCATCCAAAGTAGCTCCAATAAAACTAAAAGTCCATTTTCCTGATTCTTCAAGTGAAGAAATCATATTACGAATTTTTACTAAATTAAACAATCTTGAGGCATTTTCATGGCCATCTGTAAGAATTACTACAACAACCGTAGTTGGGAGCCTACTACTTTGAGTTTGTATACTAATTTGGGTTATTGTATCGCCAATGGCGTCCAATAAGGCAGTTGAACCATCTGGTCGATAGGATACATGATTTAATAATTGTATAGTACTTGGATTGGACTGGAAGTAATGATGGTCAACATGGTTATTAAACGTAGTTAACCCCATTGTAATTTCCTCCTCTTCAAATTCAACCTCCTTTAGCTTAATTCTATTGACCTGCTCATTAAACCCATTAATGGTACTGTCTATACAATCACTCATTGAACCGCTTTTGTCCACGATTAAGTGGTAAATTGTTTTTCTCTTTTTCATGTTATTTATTGTTTATTAATTTGATAAAAATGGTTTCTGGATATCCCCCTTCAAAAACATACTCGGTTACTGGGCAAAGCCATAATTGATGGTTAATTGTTTCACCCTTGAAACTATCTACATGATAATAAGCCCCGTAATCAACAAGCGCGTGACCTATATTATCTAATAACCCTTTGTTCATCCCAATCCTTATTTTAGTAAGTTGCGCATCTGCGTCCTCAAATTCCTCTGTGCTTAGCTTTAGGGTAGCTTTTCCTTGGTTATTTGAGACAAGATCAAGAAAGGTGTCGGCGCCATCAACCATCATTAGGTTGGCCTTAGTTCCCAGATTTGCTTCTAAAAAGGCAGGCAAGTCGGCATACCAGATTCCGGCTTCTTTGTAAAAAGACATTGTTTTGGTAACTGTGGCGCTTTGTGTGAATGTTTGCATATTATATTGGTTTAGAATACAAAATTACATTGAGCGGATGGCTAATTTTCTTCTCTACAAGTTGTAATGAAATGAATATTATTTGGGTAAATATTTGATTTTCAAGATGTTAATAACTTAACCAATTTTGATACCCTTTTTGAGCCCATGTTGATAAATATATATCCTACTTATTTATCAGGAGATTCAAGGAATGTCTACTTTTATTTTCCCCCTAAATTTTCGCATAACATGGAAAATCAATCAAATAAACTCAATATTGAGTTTGTAGAACATATGGGGTATTATATCCTAAAAACAGATGTTAAGGGATTTGATCCTGAAACTAATGGTATGTCAAGTGCATCTATAGAAGAAAAAAGAGTGTGCTGGGATGAGGCATGTTAAAAACTTTATAATGAAACTAAATAAATAAAATTATTAGAAATGAAACAGCAATTTAGAAATAGGACAAAGGAAAAGAGATTATGTAGTAATGCTGTATCAGATATACTTGAATATAAATTATTGAATGAAAAAGAGATATTTGAAATTCTACACAAGTATCGTTGGGTATATAAGGTAATCCCATATACGCCAGTTGATGGTCCTTTGGGTGAGTTTCATCGTATTTACAGAGAGTTGCAGAAATTAAGTAAGTATCTACTTGAAAAGCCCAATGCTAAAAAAGCATTTACGGAATATGAATCAATAATAAATAAAAACGATAAAGCTATTATTGAGTGGCTTTTAAATCATGAAGCATTAGGCAAGTTCTTAACTAAATTATATATTGACACCTTTATAGCTGACCCTGAAATCTTAGCAAAAGGGTACGAAAAATTATTTGCCGAGTTCCCATTAACGGTGGGGGTAATTGATTTTTATCCTTTATTAGATTTTATAGACACTTTCTCTTCTCATTATAGTTTGATCTTAGACAAGTATCACAATCCAGAGGGTGACGGGATTCATTATATAAATGATGTAGAATACTATGAAGCAAAAGAAGTCACTTTATTAGATTTTATCGCACCTGCATTAAAAATGCCCATTGAAGATGTGTTTAAAAATCATAAAGAGCCTTTTGAGGTTAAACGATTAAAGCATCTTGTTCCTTTTAAAGCCTATCAAAGGGCATCTCCTAGTCTTCAATTACAGAAAGCTCATGATTTGTTTCATAATGATCAATATGCCGAGGCTGTCGAGCTATATAAGGAACTATTAGTTACAAGAAATGATTTAGATGAGGCCAAAGCTGGATTGGCCATAAGTTATTTTATTTTAGAGGAGTATGCACATGCTGAATCTGCAGTAACGAGCTTGAATCATTATCAATATAAAGAGCTTATTACTTTAGTTACCAAGTTTAAGTCTGGTTTGCAAGAAGGAGGTCTAAATGACGCTAAGTCCTATGATATTGTTGATAGGTTCTGTGAAGAGGCGCTTGAACTAGAGGATGGAGATATAGACCGTGATTATTGGATAAAGGAATACGAGGATCTATTTAAATCGGTTTCTATTGCTCCTGAAGGTCTACCATCTATTGCCAATGCAAATTTTAATGGGTGTAAGTATAAGAATATTCATGATTTTCATAGTAAGTATGTCCAAAGAAAGTTTGAGCAGGATATTTTGAATAGAATGACCCATAAGGATGCTGTTGAGTATTTTATAAGTAGGATGGATATATACGCACTTGATAAAATTTTAGAATACCGTGAATATTCAGATGTTGATAAGCCTTTTTTCTTAGAAAAGCTAAATATTGTATTTAATACCTTTAAAGAAAGGGGTAATATAAGATTAGTGAGTACAAATGGTGTATGTAAGGGATGTCAACATGGACATATAGGAGTAGCTTTTGTTGGTGACAATGATGATACTTATATAGAACTTATGATACTATCTGAAAATGATAAAGTGACTGATATTTTTGAATGCAACAATTTTAAGTTTGATACTTACAATAAAGAACTTTTAGGGCAAAGACTATTTCTGCATATAAATGAGGATGAAATGCCATTTTAATGTTATGAAGAATACTTTTTTTAGGGATTGCATTAATAATTTATTTTATATTTAATGAATTATCTAACAATTTTAGACACCAACCCAAATGACTATTAAACAGATAGAAAAAACTTGGAGAGATAACTTTAGAAAATCTCCTCTTGTGGTGGACGGAGTTTTCAATAGCGAATTAGCGCGACAACTTTTCTATGGTTTTGAAGATGATACTGAAACTCCATTCAAACAAGGTTTTCGTGATTTCAATGACGACTTTGACTTTTCAGATACCGAAAATCAAGTGGACAAATTCCTTGAATATCTTCATTATATTGGTTTAACATTAAGTAAAAAATCCATTACTTACAGTGTTTCAAGCGGCAGTAACTCTTATGCACAAATTTTAAAAAAAGCATTTTATA
>CALLKA010000176.1 GCA_938008665.1 uncultured Bacteroidota bacterium | reverse complement strand
AAGCAACTGCTTTTTTAGCAAGGTCTAATCCCTTGATTTTTTCAGTTAATTCTTCGTTCGCATCTCTAATGTGCTTTTCACACAATTTGATTTCAAGTTGTTGGTCTTCAATTTCTTTATTGATGGCTTCAAACTCACGGTTATTTTTTACGTTCTCGCTTTGCTTTTCGTATTTAGCAATAAGCGCTTCGCTATCTTTCACCATCGATTTTTTTCCTTCGATGAATTCAGAAATACCGTTGATTTCTTCTTCGATACGCGTTTGACGTGCATTTAAACCAGTGATCTCGTCTTCAAGGTCACTTACTTCCATAGGAAGCTCACCTTTTAAAACTTGAATTTCATCTAGCTTACTATCGATCTTTTGAAGTTGAAGAAGGTTTTTTAATTTGTCTTCTACAGAGAAATCTTTAACTGATGCCATACTATAGGATTCTTTTGAAGTTTAATATTTGTGGAACCGGGTCCTGCGCCTTACATGAAATACCCAACCGGATTGGTTTTTGTATCTGATTTAAGGACGGCAAAGGTAGGGAAATTTCGGGTCAAAATATCGGTCAGGAGATCAATTGTAAATTGTTCACTTTCGTAATGTCCGATATCCGCGAGCAGCAGATCGCCGTCGGCATCAAAAAACTCATGGTATTTGAGGTCGCTGGTGATAAAACAGTCTATCTTTTGCTTTTTAACCGCATCTATCAAAAAGCTTCCCGCACCACCACATAAAGCTATGGTTTTCAGTTGTTTGTTTATAAAAGGGGTATGCTTCAAAATAGCCAAATTGAACTTTTCTTTGACCCATTTAATGAAATCTTGTTCATCAGTTTCAAGGGGAAGTTCGCCCACTAAGCCGGCACCCACCGGATTCCCATTTTTATCAAAAATTCCTGGTAAAGGCGCCAATATTGAACGATTTTCTAATCGAAGTTTATCGGCCAGGGTTTTATTTACCCCGTCAATGATATTATCCAAATTGGTGTGAATGGCGTAAACTGCGATATTATTTTTAATGGCCTTAACTGCGACCCTAGTCACATAGTGATTGGGGGTAAATTGTTTGATTCCCTTAAATACAATAGGATGGTGACTCACAATTAGGTTACAACCTTGGGCGATGGCTTCATCAACCACTGCTTCGGTACAATCTAAGGAACATAAAATACCGGTACAATTTGCAAGCGGATCGCCAATAATTAAACCTGCATTATCATAGGATTCCTGATAGGACAAGGGTGCCCATGTTTCCAAGGCTGCTGTTATAGTGCTAATTTGCATACCTAAAATTAATTATAAAAAAGCAGTATTTTATTAAAAGGGGACACAACTATTTTAATACTGAATTGTTAATAGTTAGATTTGCTTCAACAAGCAATTAAAATAATCCAATGGCAGCACCTATACATATATTTTGGTTTAGACGCGATTTAAGATGGGAGGACAATGCTGGATTGTACCATGCACTTTATCAGGCAAAATTACAAGGTACCCATGTGTTACCTATTTTCGTTTTTGATAAAACCATTTTAAATCAATCAGAAGATAAAGCAGATAGAAGAGTCGATTTTATTCATCAAACCCTAACTAGGTTGCAAGGGGATTTAGTGGCCAAAGGAAAATCACTTTGGGTAAAATATGGCACGCCCACGGAAGTTTTTGAAAAGTTGTTTTCTGAATTTAATATCAGTGCAGTTTATACGAATCATGATTATGGTCCTAAGGCCAATGCGCGAGATGCCGCTATAGAAAAGATGGCTTTAAAAAATAAAGCGAGCTATCATCATTTTAAGGATCAGGTAATTTTTGAAAAAGACGAAGTGACCAAAGATGATGGCAAACCTTATACGATTTATACCCCTTATGCAAATAAATGGAGAACTGTTTGGGCAGCGAATACACCCAAGAAATTTCCATCGGATAAATTATTGGATTATTTTTTAGATACAAAAGCATTTAAGCTGCCTACCTTAAAAGAAATAGGTTTTGAAAAAACGGACCTTGAAATTCCGCCGATGCAGTATAAAACATCGGTGGTGAAAAATTATACGGAACAAAGAAACTTCCCAGCCTTAAATGCTACCACACACTTAAGTGTGCATTTGCGTTTTGGCACCATATCTGCGAGGACATTGGCTTTGGAAACGCAAAGTTTAAATGCTACTTTTTTTAATGAACTTATTTGGCGTGATTTTTATCATATGATTTTATGGCAGTTCCCTCAAATAGCAGAGGGGAAATCATTCAAACCAAAGTATGATTTTATTGAATGGCGTAATAATGAAAAAGAATTTGAAGCCTGGCGTGAAGGGCGCACAGGTTATCCAATTGTGGATGCGGGTATGCGTGAATTAAATACGACCGGATTTATGCATAACAGAGTGCGTATGATTGTGGCTAGTTTTTTAACCAAGCATTTATTGATTGATTGGCGTTGGGGCGAAGCTTATTTTGCGCAAAAATTATTGGACTTTGATTTAGCAGCGAATAATGGAGGATGGCAGTGGGCGAGTGGTAGTGGTTGTGATGCAGCGCCTTACTTTAGAGTTTTCAATCCGCGCTTACAAACTGAAAAATTTGACAAGGATTTAAAATACATCAGGCATTGGGTTCCCGAATTAGATAGTTTTGACTATCCCAAACCAATTGTGGTGCATGAGGAAGCGCGGGAACGCGTCCTAGCTGCCTATGCCAAGGCTTTGAAGGAATAGTAAGTTTTATTTATTTAAGGTAGAAAAAGATTGTTCCAATTGCGCTATCGCTTTTCTTCCTGTATCGCCCATGTCAATAGTAAAATCATTTACATATAAATCAATATGTTGTCGCATTACTTGTTCGGACATTTCTTGCGAATGGCATTTTACATAATCGGGTAAATTATCATAGCTATTAGCAAAGGCATATTGCACGCTTTGCTTGATCAAATCATCTACGATTGCCATTTCATTTGCATGAACATCATTACGCGCAATAATGCCGCCTAAAGGTATTGGTGCGTTAAAAGTTTCTTCAAAATAAGTGCCTAGGTCCAACCATTTAGTTAAACCTTTATCGGCATAAGTGAAACGGTTTTCATGAATAATAACACCGGCGTCAACTTTGCCATTTAACACAGCATTTTCTATTTCATTAAATACTAAAAATTCCTTGTTGCTAACATTGGGGAATGCCAAACTAAAAAGTAAATGCGCAGTGGTATTCACGCCAGGTATGGCTACACGCATGGTGGAAGCATCCGGCCTGCCATCCGGAAGAGTTTTATCTTCCTTGTAAACCAATAAGGGCCCAACGCCTTTACCTAACGCGCCCCCACTATTTAATAAAGCATATTTATTTTTTACCAATGGCCAAACGCCATAACTAATTTTTGAAAAAGGAAGCTTGCCTGCAATCGCCCATTCATTTAATGTTTGCACATCTTGTAAATGCACTTTAAAAGTATACCCCTTGGTATCTATTTTATGATTTACTAATGCATCAAAAATAAAAGTATCGTTAGGGCAGGGTGAAAAACCAATTTCAAACTCGGGCATGGTTAGGCAATTTTATTAAGGGCATCTAAATATTGCAATAAGGTTTCATTCAAATTATAAATGGCTTCCTGCATGTTCCATTTTGCTTTATTTCTTTCGCCCACATAATTGGATACCGCGCGAATTTGTATAAATGGAATATTTAAATCACGACCCATATAATGCAAAGCCGCTCCCTCCATGGATTCTAGGGTTGCTTTATATCGACCACTGTATAAATTAATTTTATTTTTATCGGTAGTAATGGTATTTACGGTAACCCCTTTTTTAATAGGTAGCTTCAATAAATTGTATTGACTTAACCAGGGATTCGGCAATGATTTTTTTTCATAAGGCGCATCATTGGGTTTGTCAAATTTCATGTCAAATAAATCTTTCCAAACCTTATTTTCCATTACACCAATATCTCCTGCAAAATCATCTTTCACAGCAAAAACCTTACCCAGAGGAATTTTTTTATCAAAGCAACCTGCTATACCCACTTGAATAATTAAGCTAGGGGTTTCTTGTACAAACATCTTCATTAAGGAAACACTACTCGCCAATAAACCAATGCCAGATTCATGAAAACCTACTGAAAATCGCTTATTTGTACCTGCATAAGCGGGGTTAATTTTTTGGAAACTGGGCATCCATTCGCCATTGGTGGCTGCGGTAATGATTACTCTCATATAACAAAGGTCGGGAAAGGCCTGTGAAAAATGACTATCTTGACAATCAAATTTATATCTTTGCAAAAATTATAGCGCAGATGGTTTATTTAACCCGAGTGGAACATTTTAATGCAGCACACAAATTAGCTAACCCCAATTGGAGTAAGGAAAAGAATGAGGAAGTTTTTGGTGTATGCGCAAATGAAAATTGGCATGGGCACAATTATGAACTATTTGTTACCATCAAAGGAGTTCCAGATGCAGAAACTGGCTTTTTGTTTGATGTAAAAAAGCTAAGTATAATTATCAAGAAGCACGTGATTGATGAACTAGATCATAAGAATTTAAATATAGATGTTCCTTTCATGAAAGGCCAAATGTGTAGCACTGAAAATTTAGCCGTGTCTATTTGGAAACAATTGGCACCCCATATACCTCCAGTGGTACAATTGCACTGCATCAAGTTATATGAGACACCTCGTATATATGTAGAGTACTTTGGGGAATAATTAGAATTCATTAGTGCCTCAAAATCAACTCTTTATTGTCGAAATAGGGTATAAAATAAAATTTGTTTAATTTTTTTGTCAAATCGCTAAACAAAATAACAGTAATAGCGTTATTTATATAGTAACTTTGTCGTCTTAATTTGGAACCATGGAACAAAAAGTAGCGGTATTTAGAAAGGAGCATTTTAATGCCGCACACCGATTATTTTGTGCAGATTGGAGTGATGCTGAAAACAAACGTGTTTTTGGTGCCTGCAGTAATCCAAATTATCATGGTCACAACTACGAACTAGTGGTACAAGTAAATGGAGTGCCAGATCCAATTACTGGATTTGTAATCAATACCAAGGACTTGAGCATACTAGTTGCAGAAGAAGTGATTTCAAGGTTCGATCATAAAAATTTAAACTTAGATACAGATGCGTTTAAAGATTTAAATCCTACAGCTGAAAATATTGCTATTGTGATTTATAATTTATTAAGACCAAAAATATCTGAAACACTTGATTTAAAAATTCGTCTGTATGAAACAGAAAGAAACTTTGTTGACTACCCCGCTTAAGGATGAAAAAATTGAACTAAGCCATTTAATCATTGAGGAAATGGGAGATGAGCATAAAGCAAGTTCAGTGGAAACACCATTGCGTTCTGATGCCTTTGATAAAACAGAGGAAGAGAAAATAGCACTTATCGAGCCGCATTTTAAAGCCATCATGGAAATTTTAGGAATGGATTTGCGTGATGATAGTTTAAGAGGTACACCACTTCGTGTTGCTAAAATGTATGTTAAGGAATTATTCCAAGGATTAAATCCTGCGAACATGCCAAGCATGACTTTGTTTGAAAATAAATTTCAGTACAATGAAA
>CALLKA010000175.1 GCA_938008665.1 uncultured Bacteroidota bacterium | reverse complement strand
CTCTTCCGATCTTAATTAACGAAGACAAAAAACATACCTGTTTTTTGTCTTGAATGATTACTAGTAAAATCATTTAAATTTATTCTTTCCACAAGAAGGGGAATAGGATATAGGATAGTGCGATGATCATAAAATCAAATCCTATCAATATTAAAACTAGTTCGGGTAAACTATTTTGAACTATATCTGAAAATGCAATGTTTGCAATTTTCATCAATATCATTAACTGAGGAATAATCAATGGGAATCCAAGTATCGCCATGATTGCAGATGGTTGTTGTGCTTTAGAAGCAATGGCAGCTAAAAAGCTAAATACCAAACTTAAACTTATCCCGCCCAAACAACTAATGGCAAAAAACAACCAACCATGTTGTAAGGGGTTGCCGAGTAATACGGTAAACAATAATAAGCTAAGCCCACTCATAAGTATCATGAGCAAGCTGTTGTAAATTAATTTTGAAAAAATAAAATGTACTGGACTCGCAATTGTATAAAAATACAACATCCTACCACGTCCTTCTTGTAAAAAACTACGGGCAACTGTATTGATGCAAATAAATAAAAGGGTCACCCAAAATAATCCATTCCATACGTGATCATCGGGTTGTCCCATGGTTAAATAAATCACAAAAGTGGTGGATGCGATATATAACAGTATTCCAAAAAAAGTATACTGCTGCCTAAATTCAAGCAGTGCATCTTTTTTCAATAAGGTATAAACTATTTTGAGGCGCATACTCGGCATCTTGGTTCATAATTATTTTTTTCACCTAATACAACCGTTCCTTCTTCATCACTTGTTCGATAAGATACATTTGCCAAATGTCCGCATTGCACACAAATAGCGTGAAGTTTGGTAATAAAATCTGCTACTGATAAAAGTGCCGGCATAGGGCCAAAGGGTTTGCCTAAATAATCCATATCTAATCCCGCAACAATGACTCTTTTGCCTTGCATCACCAAGGTCTCGCATACTGCAAGTATGCCTTCGTCAAAAAATTGTGCTTCATCTATACCAATTACTTGCGCATGTTCGGCAAGTGTAAGTATTTCAGATGAGTTTACCACTTGGGTAGATGCGATTGCATTAGCATCGTGACTTACAATTTTTGTAACATCGTAACGTGTATCAGTTGCTGGCTTATAAATCTCAATTTTTAAATTAGCAATTTTAGCCCTTTTTAATCTTCGAATCAATTCTTCGGTTTTTCCGCTAAACATGCTGCCGCAAATTACTTCGATCCATCCCCTGCGCTCGCCAGTTATATTCTGCTCAATAAACATAGACAATAATTAATTTAGTTTCTTCGTTTTAATAATAAGGTAAAGGTATTGCCCCAAAAGTAAACATTCCTATGGATAGCGTAAAGGCTTTGGTGGAAAAATTAAGTGAGCAGTTGCGTCAAAATGAGGATAAAACGCGTTTAATAATAACTGCACAACAAATATTGACAGAATTAGGTGGGGCAGTAGTGTCTAAGCCATTGCCTCAAAATATATACCAGGAAACAATCATGGACTCTCCTGTAGAGGAAGTAGTGATGCAAGCACAGGTTACCCCAGAACTTGCACCTATCACAAATACTGTTCAAGAGCTGGAAATACCTGTGGAAGTAATCGGTGAAAACTTGGTGGCTAAAATTGTGGAAGCGCCCGTTGTCGAAATCAGTCAAGCAAGTTTAGAAGTAGTAAAAACCGAGTCCAATCTGGATACTTCAGAAAAAATCGAAATTAAGGAAGTGAAGGATCAGCTTGTTCTGGAGCCAATCAAGGATTTACGGTCAGCGATTGGAATTAATGATAAGTTTCAATTTATTCAAGAATTATTTGGCGGAGATGAAAAGTCATTTGAAACAGGTATTAAAACAATCAATGCTTTTAAAATATTTCCGGAGGCGCAATTTTATATCAAAAGAGAACTAAGAGAAAAAAATAATTGGGACGAGGAAAGTAATGTTGTAAAACAATTTGATCAATTGATCAAAAGACGATTTTCATAAATAAATTCCATTGTTTTTTGGGTAGCACCTGCATTTTTAGAAATAAAATTTGCAGATGATTCGCAAGCCTTTGTATATTTTTCAGGTTGGTCTAATAATAGTTCAAGTGTTTTACTGAATGAGTTTATATCATGTATTTTAAATCCGCCACCTGCATTGACAAGTCCACGCGCTTCAATATATTTTTCATCATTGGGTCCCCAGAAAACAGGTTTCCCAAATGCTGCTGGTTCAAGTACATTATGTATGCCCTCGGCGCCAAATCCGCCCCCAATATAGGTTATATAAGCATGTTGGTATAAATTACGTAACAATCCTATTTGGTCAACAATGATCACTTTTGCGTTATTGAATTTTTGGTGGCTTGCTGCAAATGAAGTTAAAGTGGTGGCATTATTAAATAGCGATACACATTTTTGAATTGAGGTGCTATCCACATGATGGGGGACCACTATCCAATTTAGGTCGGTGTATTTTTCTGCTAAACTTGACAATAAAATATGGTCTTTTTCCCATGTGCTTCCAGCTATGATTATTTTAGCATTATTCAATTTCTGTAACCAATCGAAATGGGTGCTTGACTTAGAAGTGCGCAACACGCGATCAAATCGGGTATCTCCAGAGATAAAAATATTTTGTTCAGGAAAAATAGGACTAATTAATTTTCTTGAGTTTTCATCTTGCACTAAAATTGCATAAAATAAGGAAAGCATTTTTTTATAAAAACTTCCGTACCATTTAAAAAATATTTGGGTTGGTCTGAAAATAGCAGCCACTAATAAAGTGGGGATGTTTCTTTTTTTCGCTTCCGATAAATAATAAAACCAAAATTCATATTTGATAAAAATGACCAACTTGGGTTGCACTACATCAAAAAAATGTTTCGCATTATTTGCGCCATCCATGGGTAGGTAAGTAACAAAATCAACAAAGGGATCGTTTTTGCGATGCAGGTATCCTGAAGGTGAAAAAAAGGTAAGCCATATCTGATACCCTGGATATTGCGTCTTTATATTTTCAATGATGGGTAAGCCTTGTTCAAATTCACCATAGGAGGCACAGTGCACCCAAATGATGGGCTTTTGAATTTTTTCAGCAAGGCCGGTAATCTCATTCCATACCTCATTCTGCCCTAAAACCCAATGCTTGACCTTGCCATTAAAGGGGGCCGTGCATATAGCAAGGAGGCGGTAGAGCAATAAAAATAGATTGTAAATTACCATGGGGTGTATCTGTCAGGCAAAAATCAATAAAATTCGGCATATAAATGGACATTTATTGCTAATAAACATACAATATTTAGATATTCTAGTGGGTACGCCTTTTACCCTTTTTATAGTATTTTTGCAAAAATGGAATTGATGCGTAAAATTCAGATGGTAGATACTAAAAATCAGTATCTGGCTATAAAAAAGGAAGTGGATGAATCTATTCAAAGCGTCTTGGATAGTGCTTCCTATATTAATGGGAAAGCAGTCCAGGATTTTAGTCAAAGTTTAGCTTCTTATTTACAAGTTTCACATGTTATTCCTTGTGCCAATGGTACAGATGCTTTACAAATTGCGATGATGGCATTAGGTTTGCAACCCGGGGATGAAGTGATCACCCCTTCATTCACTTATATTGCGACCACAGAGGTAGTAGCCTTACTTGGGTTAACCCCAGTTTTTGTGGATGTTGATCCAGTAACTTATTGCATGGATATTGCTTCATTAAAAAATGCAATTACACCAAAAACAAAAGCGATAGTTCCGGTTCACTTATATGGACATGCTGCACCTATGGCTGAAATTTTACAAATTGCCAAAGAAAATAATTTGTTTGTGATTGAAGATAATGCGCAAGCCATTGGGTGTGATTATACTTTCCCAAATGGAGAAACGAAAAAAACAGGAACGATGGGTCATATAGGTGCTACTTCATTTTATCCAAGTAAAAATTTAGGTGCTTTTGGTGACGGCGGTGCTTTGTTTACCAATGATAAAGCCTTGGCTGATAAAATGACGATGATTGCCAATCATGGCCAATCGGCTAGATATTATCATGATGTAGTGGGGTGTAATTCAAGATTAGATTCCATACAAGCAGCCATTTTAAATATTAAATTACAAAAGCTGGATAGTTATAACCAAGCACGTTTTCAGGTGGCGCAATTTTATAATCATGCTTTTTCAAACATCCATCAAATTGTCACACCCGCTGTAAATAAATATAGCACGCATGTGTATCATCAATACACGATTCAATTAGTTGGAGTAGATCGCGAAAAGTTTATAAAGCATTTGGCTGACCTTGAAATACCATGTATGATTTATTATCCAGTACCAGGGCATTTACAAAAAATGTTTGGCGAAGGAAAAAATGAACATTTACATTTGCCAGTGACCAATGCTTTAACACCGGTCGTTTGCTCGCTTCCAATACACACAGAAATGGAAGAGGCGCAATTAAAACATATTGCAACAGGAGTAAACTCTTTTTTTAATGCTTAAAATTTGAACGAATGAAAATTACAGTAATAGGAACAGGCTATGTGGGGTTGGTTACAGGAACTTGTTTTGCTGAAACAGGTAACAAGGTTACTTGTGTGGATATAGATAAGGCGAAGGTGGATAAATTAGCATCTGGCCAAATCACCATTTACGAGCCAGGGCTTGAAAAAATATTTTTAAGAAATACGAAGGAAGGCCGATTGGTGTTTACCACTAATTTAGAAGAAGTTTTAGAAGCGTCAGAAATTATATTTTTAGCATTGCCTACACCTCCAGGTGCGGATGGGTCAGCTGATTTAAAATATGTGTTAGGCGTAGCTGATCAAATGGGTAAATTGATGAAGGGTTATAAGGTGGTTGTGAATAAGAGTACCGTGCCAGTGGGTACAGCAGATAAAGTAAGGGAAGCGATTGCGAAAAATTATAAAGGTGAATTTGATGTAGTCAGTAATCCAGAATTTTTAAGAGAAGGGGTGGCAGTAGAAGATTTTATGAAACCTGATAGAGTGGTGATTGGAACAAAGTCCGAGCAAGCTAAAAAAGTAATGACTGAATTATATGCCCCTTTTGTTAGACAAGGAAATCCATTAATTTTTATGGATGAGCGTAGTTCAGAGTTGACCAAATATGCAGCCAATAGTTTTTTAGCAACCAAAATTTCATTCATGAATGAAATTGCACAATTGTGTGAACGCATGGGTGCGGATGTGGATATGGTGCGTAGAGGCATAGGAAGTGATGATCGTATAGGAAAACGTTTCTTATTTCCAGGTATTGGATACGGCGGAAGCTGTTTTCCTAAGGATGTGCAAGCATTGGTGAAGTCATCCAATGAAGTAAATTATGACTTTGAAATTTTAAAGGCAGTAGAAAAAGTAAATGCACTACAAAAGTTGCATTTGGTGAATAAGATCAATACGTATTTAAAAAATGATTTACAAGGCAAGAAAATTGCTTTGTGGGGATTGGCGTTCAAGCCGAATACCGATGATATCAGAGATGCACCAGCCATTGACATGATTAATGCTTTAACAGCTGCAGGTGCGACCATCACTGCCTATGATCCTGAAGCAATGCCCAATGTGAAAAATAAAATAGGCGATAAAATTAAATATGCAAGCAATCAATACGAAGCGCTAGCCGGTGCGGATATATTAGTCATTGCAACGGAGTGGAGTGAGTTTAGAACACCCGATTTTGAAATCATCGAAAAAGAACTACCAAGTAAAGTAATTTTTGATGGCCGAAATTTATTTGATGTGGCAAAGATGAAGGAAATGGGATATCACTATGAAAGTATTGGAAGATTGTAAATGTTGAAAGGGTGATAGAAGGTAGTTGTGAATTAAGTGGATGGTCATCCTTGAAGTATTATAGGATGAACAATCTTTGATAAAAATAAAAAATTGGATGAGGTAGCAAAAAAATAATCATGAGTCAAAAAAGAATTTTAATCACAGGTGCTGCAGGATTTTTAGGATCTCATTTATCTGATCGATTTATTCGTGAAGGATATAAGGTAATCGCTATGGATAATTTGATTACGGGAGATATGAAAAATATTGAGCACTTAATGACGAATGAAAATTTTGAATTCGTATTGCATGATGTAACTAAGTTTATTGAAATTGAAGGGGCACTTGATTATATTTTACATTTTGCATCACCCGCAAGTCCAATTGATTATTTAAAAATTCCTATTCAAACTTTAAAAGTGGGTGCATTAGGCACTCATAATTGTTTGGGTTTGGCGAAGGATAAAAAAGCGCGCATATTAGTCGCAAGTACAAGTGAAGTATATGGTGACCCTTTAGTACATCCACAAACGGAGGAGTATTGGGGTAATGTAAATCCAGTGGGTCCAAGAGGGGTGTATGACGAAGCAAAAAGATATATGGAGAGCATCACCATGGCTTATCATACCTTTCATAATGTAGAGACAAGAATCATCAGAATCTTTAACACTTATGGCCCAAGAATGCGCCTGAATGATGGAAGAGCACTTCCTGCATTTATTGGTCAAGCTTTAAGAGGAGAAGATTTAACGGTTTTTGGTGATGGCTCACAAACAAGAAGCTTCTGTTATGTAGATGATTTAGTAGAAGGTATTTATAGATTATTATTAAGTGATTATTCAAGTCCTGTAAATATTGGTAACCCGAATGAAATTAGTTTAAA
>CALLKA010000174.1 GCA_938008665.1 uncultured Bacteroidota bacterium | reverse complement strand
AAGCGTTTTCCCTCCTGCACCATCTTGTTTGACCTTTATTATATATGTGCCTATTTTGGGGTTTGAAAAAGCAAGTGTAGTGGGTCCCGTTAACACAAGCTCCAACAAATTTCCAGTAGATAAGTCTAATGTTGTAGTAGTAGTTGAATTTATAGCAGTAGGCTGCGTTAGTTGAAAAGTTTGCGCTTTCACATTTGAAGACTCTAAATCAGTTAAAGTTAATCCTGTATTTATAGTATAAGACCTATCTGAGCTTAAGTCTAAGCCTGTGCCGTTAATCGTGATAACTCTTGAAGTTGGAACAGCCCCTAAACTTACTAAAGTTGGAAGTACTTGATCACCAGTATTTGAGCCTGACAAAGTTGTAATACCTAATTTAGATTTTATGGAGCTTGTAGTTTCATCTCCTGTATTTATGCCACTTGTATTTGAAATGACTCCGGCTTGAGCATCTGTTACATAATTTCTATCTGTACTAGGTGCAATGTCTGCAGTAGTTGCATCTGCGCCTGCAGTTATCAAACCTTTAGTATCAAATGTAATTTTAGTTTTTGTTGCACCAGTAATCGCACTATTTGGTACTATATAACTTGTGCCCGCAGTTAAAGGTATTTGATAATCTGTACCTGCAACTAAAGGAGCTTGTACATTAGTACCAATAGCTAATCCCAAATTCGCTCTTGCTGCTGTAGCATTTGTTGCACCAGTACCTCCATTTTCAACTGCTACCGTAGTTCCGCTCCATACACCACTAGTGATAGTTCCAACCGTATTTAAATTTGATAAGGAAGTTAATGTTGTATTACTTGTCGCAGTTATGTTTCCCGCAGTTGTTGCTGTTGTGGCAGTGGCAGCATTGCCTGTTATACTTCCTGCTATTGGATTGGTCACCGTTAAGTTAGCTAATGTACCAACACTCGTTAAACTAGAACCTGTTACCGTAGAATTTAATGTAGTACCTGTTAATGTTCCTGCATCTACATTTACTGTTATATCTACACTACCATCAAAATCGACATTATTTATTTTTCTTGCAGTAGCTAATTTAGTTGCAGTACCTGCATTACCAGTAACATTTGTTTGATCACCGGTATTTGATCCGCTTAGCATTGTAATACCTAATTTAGATTTTATGGAGCTTATAGTTTCATCTCCTGTATTTATGCCAATTGTATTTGAAATAACTCCCGCTTGAACATCAGTTACATAGTTTCTATCAGTACTTGGAGCAATATCTGCTGTGGTTGCATCTGACCCTGCAGTTATCAAACCTTTAGTATCATAAGTGATTTTTATTTTTGTTTTTGCGGTAATGGAACTATTTGGTACTATATAACTTGTACCGGCAGTTAAAGGAATTTGATAATCTGTACCTGCCACTAATGGGGCTTGTACATCTGTCCCAATAACTAATCCCAAATTAGCTCTTGCTGCTTCAGCATTTATTGCACCTGTTCCTCCATTATTTAAAGGTATAGCAGTGCCACTCCAGGTTCCGCTAGTAATTGTGCCAACTGTAGTTAAATTATTACTTCCAGCCCATGTGCTTAATGCAGTATTCTCCACATTTCCTAATCCAACTTTTGATTTACTAATTCCAGTAGCAAGTTTAGCATCAGCTACAGCGCCATCCGCTAACTTTATCGTTGTAATGCCTCCATCAGCCACGCTACCACTACTTGCATTAGCAGTCACATAATCTTTTACGGCTTTTTGTGTTGGGAATAATAAGTCACTCGGGGATAGTCCACCTAAATCAGCTGCGCTAGATTTATTAGAGATATTTTCCTTTAAAGCTAAGCTCGTTGTTACATCCGAAGCATTTGCCTTAAGTGCAAGTGCTGTAATAGTTGCGTAACTACTTAAATCCTGATCGCCACTATTAGTTCCGGTGATGGCTGCCAGCTTTGTCTTTTCAGCATTTGAGTAATCATTTGTAGATAATTCCTTGCCTGTTACTTTATCTACTTTGTTTGCTAAACTTATTGCAACCTCCGATGCATTCGCTTTAAGTCCCAAACTTGTATTGACATCTAAAGTGCTTGCTTTTAAATTAATTCTATTGGATAAGGTGGATGTATCTGCTTTTTGTAATAAATAAGAAGTGTCTATTTTATTGAGCTTGCTTAATAAGCTGGTATTTACATCAGAAGTATTTGCTTTTAAATTAATTCTATTGGATAAGGTGGATGTATCTTCTTTTTGCAATAAATAAGAAGTGTCTATTTTGTTGAGTTTACTTAATAAAATCGTATTTACATCCGAGGTATTCGCTTTTAATAATAAAGCTGTATTTAAATCTGTAGTATTCGCTTTTGCATTTATTCTTGCTGATAAATTAAGCGTATCCTTCCCGATGCGATTACTTAACATACTCGCAGTGTCAGTAAAATTCAATTTAGTTATTAGTGATGAATCCGTATAATATTTTTTAGTATATTTTAAAGTGTCTGCAGCATTTAACTTTGTCAACAATGCCGCATCAGTATACGTTTGCTTAGTTTATTTACTTGTATCAGCAGCATTTAATTTAATATCCAATGAGGCTTGTGTTTTAGTACTAATTGGCTTATCTATATCCGGCGTGTTATTTATTTTATCTAAAGCTAATGCAGTTTTTAATGCAGTAAGGTTAGTCGCACCCGTGCCCCCCCGAGCGACGGGCACAACGCCTATTATATTTTCCGCATCCACACTACTTGCAAATTGGGCATAAGCCACATATTGGAACTGCGTGGTACCAATGGTGGTGTAATTGTTACCCGCATTTGCATCCATTTCAATTTTTAAAAACTTAGGGGTATTTTTCCAGTTAATGGTTGTAAAACTTCCAATGGTATTTGTTGCATCAGCATCACCTATCACTACTGCAAACAAACCCTGGGCATTGGTGGTTACTTTTCTTGTTTCACTATACTCGACACTACCCGTTGCTGATCCTTGTAAAATACTTAGTCGCAAACTAATTTGTTGTGACGCAATAATTACATTATTACTACTGCGTGCTACACCCTGGAAATTTAATCCAGTTTGTGCATAGCTATTTGTTTTTATCATTACGATAAAAAGTAAACATAGTAAAAACTTGAAAAGTAATGATTGCTTTTGCATAGGTGCTTAATTAGAATTGATCTATTAAAGTTTTATGATTTTATAAATACCTGTTTTAGCCAAACCATTGGTTGGTTTAAAAGATACTTTGACATAAAATATCCCAGAAGGGTAATTGTCCATGAAAATGTCCTTTTCATAACTACTGAAAATAGTTCCAGCATCATGGGTGAGTAACACCGATGATTTAGCATCGATGACCTGGATGGATAACTTGCCCGTTTGGGTAAAGTTTCCTTTAAAATGAACAAGATTAGTGGTGGGATTTGGGCCAATGGTAATTTGATTGCCATATACTGCCGGACCGTATTCATTAATGGCAGTGACAACAGTTGTGAACGGTTGGAGTACCCCCGTATTTAAAAAGTAATTGGGAGTTGAAAAGTTAGCGATCGAAACCGACTCCCCCATACTCCAGTCCAAATTTGTCGCTGTTCCTCCCCCATTATTTAGGGTATTGGGAGTGATGGATTGGGAATGAATATTTGAATATCCAGTGGAAAGGAATAAAAGAATAAGAAGGATAAGACGGCCAAAAGGGAATGAGCACATTATGAAAGTGAAAAGTTAGAATATTTTTAAATGCGAGATTAACATTCAAAAATAGTTCCACCAGAAGCTAAGTTGGATCAATAGCACTCTTAAACTGTGTGAACTTCAGAAATTCACATGATTTTAATAGAAAATTAGACGTAAAAACTAGAATCTTGAAAAATACTCGGACGGTGTACATTGATGGTACTTTTTAAAAGCAAGGTTAAAAGTACTTTTAGAGGCGAACCCAGCTTCGTTAGCAATGGCCTCAATAGTGAAATTAGATAGATATTCTTTATTAATTTTTTTTGTTATATATTCAATCCTATACTTATTCAAAAAATCAGTAAAGCGCTGGTCAAAATGATTGTTAATGATGAATGACAATTCTCGAGATGGTATGTCCAATGCAACAGAAACTTGATTGATATTTAGATCTTTATTCAAAAATGGCTTCTCCGTTTCAAAGAAAAACACAATCTTCTCCATTTCCACCTTATAGTCCTCATTGATATAGGGCAACCTATAATTTTTATCATTGACGACAACTGATGGCACTTCCTTATACTTTACAAAGGGCAACCCTGATAAAATTTCCGGATGTGTCAATATATAAGCAGCCATAACAAAGAAACCAACTGAAACAAGCAAACTTGGAATTTGCATCAATAAATCATCATCGTAATAGGATGGTAGAAAAAACACTGTCAACATGAAGCCTATAATCCCAAAAAATATAACTGTCGATGTAATAGTAAATAATTTAAGCCATTTCAATACATTTTTAATTTGAACCTGTATGGAACTTTCCTTGTGCACTTTTTTATAAGAAAAAATTAAATTCCATTGCAGCACCAAATAAATAATTGCTAAGATTAATCTAAATAAGATGGAAAAATTTTCAGGTAAAAAACCAGCCTGATATTTAAATGTATCCGGCCAATAATTTAAAGAATTTTGAATTACAATAATTTTTTCATTCACTGGAAGTAAATAAAAAGGTATATAGTTAATAAACACAATTACAAAAGGAATTGCATGAACCAAATCGCGTGTTTGAAATTTTTTCTCATTATACAATACTCCCCTGACATACAAATAGGACAAAGGTGCTATCAAAAAATTAAGTGGGAGTCCTGTTTTAAAGACATGCGGAAAGAGTAAAATGTACTCTGAATATAAAATCAAAAATAAAATAACTGACCAGCAATGTACAAGTAATAAAAATGACAAAACATAATCCGAATAGGACTTGGCTGCATTTTTAGTGAATAGTAGCATATAGATGGTTACAAAAACCAAAAAGATGCTCCCAATAAAAATTAAATTAGCCATGTTAGATATTAATCATTTTTTCCTTCAACTACGATCACGATCTCCCCTTTTACTTGCTTTTCTGAAAAGTATTTAACCAGGTTGCTTAAGGTATCGGTAATGTTTTCCTCGTATATTTTTGTCAACTCCCTACTTACGGAAGCCTTTCGCTCTGCACCAAAATGGGTGGCGAATAATTCCAAGGTTTTTACGAGTCGCATAGGGCTTTCATAAAATATCATGGTGCGTTCCTCGTTTGCCAAGGATTCCATTAATGTTTTACGTCCTTTTTTTAGTGGGATAAACCCTTCAAATATAAATCGTGTAGCCGGTAATCCACTATTTACCAATGCTGGTACAAATGCGGTAGCTCCTGGTAAACTTGTAATAGCTACACCCGCAGCTTTACACGCGCGTACTAATAAAAAGGCTGGGTCAGAAATTCCGGGCGTCCCAGCATCCGTTATTAATGCAATATTTTTTCCCGCCTGTAACTGTTGTACCAAATGATCCAATACCTTATGCTCATTATGTTGATGATAAGGCGTTAAGGGCTTATGTATTTTGTAATGCTGTAATAATTTTGATGAGGTACGCGTATCCTCACATAAAATAAAATCAACGGATTGTAAAACCTCAATTGCCCTAAAAGTAAAATCCTTTAAATTTCCAATAGGCGTAGGAACTAAATATAACATGGAAACAATTAAGTAATTAAAAAAGTAAGCTCAGCAAAAAAAAACTATTGAATAACTTCAATTTCGAAATATTCCATCACCGCATTTGCCAATAATTTTTTACTAGCCTCCTCAGCGATCGCTTTTGCATCAGTTTCAGATCCTGCTTCAATTTGTAAAGTGATATGCTTTCCAACCCTTACATCACTTACCCCATTCATACCTAAATTATGTAAACCGCCTAAAACTGCTTTTCCTTGAGGATCTAATAAATCCTTTAATGGCATCACCTTAATTTGAACTTGATATATCATATAGAATTATTGAATAATTGTTTTTTTGTACAACAAAGATACTAAGCAATACCCCATAAAGCCAAATGGAATCGCCAACCATTTATAAAAAAATGCGGTCAGTACTATCTCTATTGCAAACAGGAGTAATGGAATGACTAATTTTCGTTTATTAGCAAGCCCTTTTAATGCCAACATGGGTGTTTTCATCACCATTAAATAGCTAACTAAAATGATAAACCCATACCAAAATGCCGGCATTAACATCAATTGTGCTACTATCCCAGATTGCCAATAAATTAAAGGTAATGCAGCAGTTAATAAACCAATCATGGGGATCGGTACGCCCTTAAAATAGGTGGTTTGTGTTTGATCCAAATTGAATCTAGCCAAACGATACGCCCCAGCCATGGGTATTAAAAAAGCAGGCGCTAATAATATTGAATTATGGCTAAACGCATTTACATCATTTGCCATGGACATTTTTAAAAACTGAAATACGATACATGCGGGCGCTACGCCAAAACTCACCACATCCGCAAGAGAATCCAATTGCTTTCCCATCTCAGAAGAAACTTTTAATAATCTTGCAACAAATCCATCAAAAAAATCAATCACCGCAGCAATTCCAATTAACAGACTCGCCATATATAATTGCTCAGGCATTTCAATAATCATTCCGCCTGTTTCATCAATTGTTGCCATTGCACCTGCTTGAAAAACATATACAATTGCCCAACATCCAAAAAATAAATTTAGGAGTGTGATGAAATTGGGAATTTGATTTTTTAATGAAGCCATGCTTTATTTTTTGTTGCGTTTCATTAATGATTCAATTTCCTCCACAGTAATTGGAATATTTTTCATTAAATCCTGATTGCCATTGGCTGTAATCCAGAAATTATTTTCAATCCTTACGCCCATGCCTTCTTCTTTAATATAAATACCTGGCTCAATAGTAAATACCATACCTGCAGTAATTGGTGCAGTTCTTGTACCTAAATCATGTACATCTAATCCTAAATGGTGTGAAATGCCATGGTATAAATATTTTCGGTACGCTCTGTTTTCAGGATCCTCATTTTTAACTTCTGTTTTTTTCAACAAACCAATCTTTAAAAATTGTTGTGTTGCTTCCTCCCCTACTTTATCAGTATACTTTAAAATACTAATGCCCGGCTTTAAAATTGATTTCGCATAGTTATGCAAATGCAAACAAGCATTGTACACTTGTTTTTGGCGTCGGGTAAATTTGCCATTCACCGGAACTGTTCTTGTTAAATCCGCACAGTATCCACCATATTCTGCACCAAAATCCATTAAAACCAATTCCCCCTCCTTACAAGTATTATTATTACTATTATAATGCAAAGTGCGTGCATTATCGCCACTCGCAATAATACTATGATAAGCTACCCCAGTGGCACGTTGGCTTAAAAACGAATGATAAATTTCAGCTTCAATTTCACATTCATTAACCCCTGGTTGTATGAATTGTAACAAGCGTCTAAAAGCAACATCTGTAATATCAATTGCTTTTTGAATCACCACTATTTCTTCTTTGGTTTTTATACTGCGTAATTCCTTCATTAATTTGGCAGCACGTAAATATTGATGCAAAGGATATCTAGCTTGCATCTCATCAATGAAGCGATATTCATTAGTTCGAATTAAATTATTCTTACGATCATTTTCATTGGAATCTAAATAAATAGCATCTGCTAAATGTATCCAAGGCTGTAACAAACCATCCAAGGAATCCACCCAAACAATGGTAGTCATTCCTGAAATTTTTGTTGCTTCATGCGCCCTTAATCTTTTACCATCCCAAATTTCTTTGAGTTCTTGTGGGCGAACCAATACCAACACCTCTCTATATTTTGGATCTGGATTATCGGGGAATAAAATTACCATCGAGCCCTCTTGCTCAATTCCTGATAACCAAAACATTTCAGTGTTTTGTTTGAAATTATGAAGCGCATCTGCATTATAAGGAAACTCATCATTGCTTACAAAAATGGCAATGCTATTTTTTTGCATTTTTGATACAAAACGCTTTCTGTTCTGTATAAATATTTTTGAATCTAAAGGTGCATATTTCATATTGTACTATTTGAATATTTAATGAGTAAAGATGCAGTCAGCAAGTTAATTAAAAAATCAGCTCCTTAAGCGATCTTACCCCAACCAATTTTATTTTTTTGGGTCTGTAAAAACAATTTTGTTTGCTGATGTTCCGGTAAATTAAGCGTAGGGTCCTTTTCGCAGATAGCCACTGCTGCTTCCTTTGCTAATTCAAGATTGGCGCGATCGTTGATAATGTTGGCCAATTTAAAATTTAATGCCCCACTTTGTCTTGTTCCATCAATATCACCTGGCCCCCTTAATTCCAAGTCCTTTTCCGCAATCACAAATCCATCATTGGTGTTACACATAATTTTTAAACGGTCTTTTGCTAGCCTACTTGCTTTTACACTACTTAATAAAATACAGTAACTCTGCTCCGTTCCTCTGCCCACCCTGCCGCGCAATTGATGCAATTGTGATAGCCCAAACTTTTCGGCACTTTCAATGACCATCACAGAAGCATTAGGCACATTCACGCCCACTTCAATAACCGTGGTGCCCACTAATATTTGCGTATCTCCAGTTACAAACCTTTTCATATTTGTTTCCTTTTCAATATTTTTTTGCCTTCCATGCACCATACTAATTTTATATTTGGGCTCAGGAAAATGACTTTTCACTTGCTCATACCCTTGCATTAAATCCTCAAAACTTAATTTTTCACTTTCTTCAATTAATGGATATACATAATAGGCTTGTCGTCCTTTTTCAATTTCAGTTTTTACAAAGTCCATCACATTTGCTCTGGTAGTTTCGTATCGGTGTACTGTTTTAATTACCTGCCTTCCTGGTGGTAATTCATCCATGACACTATAATCCAAATCGCCATAAGCGGTCATGGCCAATGTTCGTGGAATGGGTGTCGCAGTCATTACTAATACATGTGGTGGGACTGTTGATTTTTTCCACAACTGCGCGCGTTGTGCCACCCCAAACCTATGCTGCTCATCAATCACAGCCAATCCTAAATTTTTAAATTGTACCGCTTCTTCAATAATGGCATGTGTGCCTACCACAAAGTGAATGGTGTCTTCGGCCAATCCTTTTAAAATGCGGCGTCTTTCTGCAATTTTTGTACTGCCTGTTAATAAAGCAATTTCAAGAGGCATTGATTTTAATAATTCTCCCAAGCTCGCATAGTGTTGTTGGGCTAAAATTTCCGTGGGCGCCATGATACAACTTTGAAAGCCATTATCTGCGGCTATCAACATACTTAATAAAGCAATCATTGTTTTTCCACTACCCACATCTCCCTGCAATAGGCGATTCATTTGCTTGCCCTTGGCAGTATCTGACCTAATTTCTTTTATGACTCTTTTTTGAGCACCCGTTAATTCAAAAGGCAAATATTTATTATAAAAGTCGTTAAAATAATCCCCTACTTTTTCGAATAAATGCCCTCTGCTATTTTTATGTCTTTGAATTTTTATCAAATTAATTCTGAGCTGTGCAATAAATAATTCTTCAAAGATTAATCGGTCTAATGCTTTTTTATACATCTCTGGAGATGTTGGAAAATGCACCTGCCTGAAAGCTTCCCATCTTGACATTCGATTGGTTAACAAATGGCTTGGTAAATTTTCAGGCAAGTCATTACTACTTATTTGTTGAAATAAAGTTTGGGTCAGTTTTCCTATCTGCTTTCCATTTAACCCCCTCGATTTTAATTTTTCGGTAGATGAATAAATGGGTTCAAGCAATGCCTTTTGACCTTGGGTAGCCGCAATAAAGGGCTCAATTTCGGGATGCACTATTTGTGCACGCCCGTTAAAAAAACTTACCCTGCCGTATACCAAATACACTTGCCCCTCCACTAAATTTTTTTGCACCCAATTAATCCCCTGAAACCAAGCAAGTTCCAACTGACCTGTCGCATCTTTTAATTGACTCACCATGCGCTTTGCTCTGCGTTCTCCAATCATTTCAATCCCATGCAACACCCCTTTTACCTGGATAAATTCCTGATCCGGACTGATGGATGCGATGGTATTTAGCTGGGTTTTATCAATATGCCGATATGGAAAGTGCTGTAAAAGATCCCCAAAAGTGTAAATTTCTAGCTCCTTTTTAAGCATATCAGCCCGCAAAGGGCCTACTCCCTTCAGGTATTCAATAGGACTGGATAAAAGAGAAGCTTGGCTCAAACTAATTTTTTTAGATTCTGTACAAATATCCCAAAAAGATGGCAAAAAATGGGTTCCCATTTCATTATCTTCGCACAGCTATGGAAAAGGAAATTGTATTGAGCGGAATTAGGCCCACCGGGTTCTTACATTTAGGCAACTATTTTGGTGCGATGCGCAATTATGTGCGTATGCAAGATGACTATAATTGTTTCTTTTTTGTTGCCAATTGGCATAGTTTAACTACCCATCCAGATACCAAACAATTACAAGAAAGTGTATTACGTGTTGTGGCTGAAAATATTGCTTGCGGATTAGATCCAGAAAAAGTATCCTTATATGTGCAAAGTGATGTGCCTGAAATTGCTGAATTGTATTTGTATTTAAATATGTTAGCTTACAAAGGTGAACTAGAAAAAACCACCACCTTTAAAGATAAAGTTCGCATGCAACCGGATAACGTGAATGCAGGCTTATTGACTTACCCAGTTTTACAAGCCGCTGATATTTTAATTCACCGCGCTGTAAAAGTACCTGTTGGGAAAGACCAAGAACAAAATTTGGAAATGGCGCGCAACTTTGCGGAGCGTTTTAATCACAGATATGGTGAAACTTTTCCTCTACCCTATGCATTTAATTACAATAGCGAATTAGTGAAAATATTAGGATTGGATGGCGAAGGCAAGATGAGCAAAAGTGAAAATCAAATGACCACTTTATTTTTAGCGGATACGGATGATTTGATTCGTAAAAAAGTAATGAAAGCTAAAACAGATCAGGGCCCCTTGACACCTAATGCAGCCAAACCCGATTACATACAAAACTTATTTACCTTGATGGGCTTAGTGAGTTCGGCAGATACCGTTAAAAAATTCGAGGACGACTTTAATAATAGCTCCGAGGGAAATTGCATTATAAGATATGGTGATATGAAAAAGCAATTGGCCGAGGACATGGTTAATTTTATTAACCCAATTCGATCACAAGCCGCTGATTTACAAAACAACAAAGCCCATTTATTAAAAATCATACAACAAGGAGCAGACAAGGCCAGAGCAAGTGCCTCAACGACCCTTTCCATGGTTAGAAAAACAATTGGGATGGATTACCTATAAAAAATTAAAAAAAATAAATAGTACATCAACTATTTAGTATTTTCACGACCATGGCAAAAGCTAAAAAACCAAAACACGTTGCAGTAGCCGGAAATATCGGCGCAGGTAAAACTACATTAACTGAAATGTTAAGTAAGCATTATCGTTGGATACCTCAATTTGAGGATGTAGATCACAATCCCTACTTAACTGATTTTTATGACGATATGCCTCGTTGGAGTTTTAATTTACAAATTTATTTTTTGCATGGTCGCTTGAACCAAATATTAGATATTCAAAGAGGAACAGAAACTATAATTCAAGATAGAACGATTTATGAGGATGCTAATATTTTCGCGCCCAACCTACATGAGATGGGTTTAATGAGCAAGCGTGACTTTGATAATTACTACGGATTTTTTAGCACCATTAAAACAATGGTACAGCCTCCTGACTTATTAATTTATTTAAAAGCTTCAGTTCCTACCCTGGTATCACAAATTCAAAAAAGAGGCAGAGAATACGAGGAAAATATTCGTTTGGATTATTTAAAAAAATTGAATGAGTATTACAATAAATGGATTGAAGGTTATAAAGAAGGTCCATTGCTGGTGATTGATTGTGATAAAAATAAATTTGGCGAAAACGAAGAAGATTTAGGCGAAATAATAAGTAAGGTAGACGGCATGTTGTACGGTTTATTTTAACTCCATCGTCATGAACGCAATTACAACACAAATACTTGAACAATTTAAATTAATTGTTGGCTCCGAGTATGTTTTTACCGATGCTGATAGTATTGAAAAATATGGCAAGGACGAAACGGAACAATTGCATTATGCCCCACAGGTAATTGTAAAGCCAAGACAAGCTTCCGAAATTGCTCAATTACTAAAAATTTGTAACGAACATTTAATTCCTGTTACACCAAGAGGTGCTGGAACTGGTTTAACCGGTGGCGCCCTTCCACACTTAGGCGGTTTGGTGATTTCAATGGAAAGGTTCAATACCATTTTAGAAATAGACGAAAGAAATTTACAAGTGACCACCGAGCCTGGCGTGATTACAGAAATGCTGCAAGATGCAGTTAAAGAAAAAGGATTGTTTTACCCGCCTGATCCTGCGAGTAAAGGCAGTTGTTTTATTGGTGGTAATATTTCAGAAAACTCAGGCGGCCCAAAAGCAGTTAAATACGGCGTGGTAAAAGATTACGTATTAAACTTAGAAGTAGTACTTCCCAATGGGGAAATAATTTGGACCGGTTCCAATGTATTAAAAAATGCCACTGGTTATAATATCACACAACTCATAGTGGGTAGTGAAGGGACTTTAGGTATTGTAACTAAAATAGTATTAAGATTAATTCCACATCCCAAGTTTGATTTATTAATGCTGGCGCCTTTTAATAGTTTGGAAAAAGCAAGTGAAGCGGTGAGTGCCATATTCAGAGCTGGCATTACTCCAAGTGCAATGGAATTAATGGAGATAGATGCCATTACACTCGCTTCAAAAATTTTAGACAGCACAGCCATCCCACTAACTGAAAATTTAGCGGCACATTTAATTATTGAAGTGGATGGCAATAATATGGATGTACTGATGGGTGAAATGGAAGCCATTTCGGAAGTACTTTCCCAATTTGAAGCAGGAGAATTATTTTTCGCAGATGACGCGCAACAAAAAAATGAACTTTGGAAAATACGTCGCAAAGCTAATGAAGCTGCGGTGATGGCGGGTTATACCATTGAGGAAGATACCGTGGTACCAAGAGCTGAACTACCTAAATTAATAAAAGGGGTGAAAGAATTAGGTGCACAAAATGGATTTAAAGTGGTTTGTTATGGTCATGCAGGTGATGGCAATTTACATATTAGAATAAACCACCCAACGATTAAAAAGAGTTATGGTAGTGATGAAATGAATGCGATATTAAAAAAATTATTTGAATTAGTTAAGGATTTAGGCGGTACCATTAGTGGCGAACACGGAATTGGGCTGATACAGAAATCTTACATGCCGGTGTTGTTTGACGAAGTGTCGCTTGAGCTAATGCGAGGTATTAAAAATACATTTGATCCTAATCATATTTTGAATAGTGGTAAAATTTTTGATTATAAAAAATAACAACGCTGTAACTCAACCCTATGTATCTTAAAAATATTTTCCTAGCTACTTTTATTTTATTCAGTTTTGCTGCGCAAGGGCAAACTACCATAACTACAAATAAAATTTTAGATAAAAAACCTGTTTTCGTGGGTGGCGGATTGGTATTGGGTGGCGGCGCGCATAGCTTTCAGATGGGTTTGAATCCTGAAATTATAAAAAGCTTTACGCCTTACTTGGATGGTGGATTGGCAATGAATATATATTATGAGCTATACAATCCCTCTGATTTTAGCGATATCCGAAGTCGCAACTTTAGATTAGGTATTGGCGCATTTACGCGTATTTGGCCTATTGAAAGTTTTTTTATCCAAGTGCAACCTGAATACAATTATGCATGGATCAAACAAAAGGACACCAAATCAGGACAAGCTGGATCAACTAATTTTGGTGCTGAAAGCTTATTGGCTGGTGTTGGATATGGGAAACGCAGTGCCAATGGGATTAGTTATTTTTCGGTGATGATTGATTTATTAAACAACCCACAATCACAATACAATAGCGGTTATAACAGAAAGGAACCAGTATTTAGGGCAGGTATTGGATTCCCTATAAGAATTGGTCCTAAGAAAAAATAGCCTTAATTTCTTCCAGTGTTGCACAAATTTGCAAACGATACCTACTTCGTTCGTATAAAAAATCCTCTTCCTCCATTTTATGGATCATGGCAATCAGCGGATCATAAAATCCTTGATAATTATAAAGTATTATTCTTTTATCGTGTATACTTAAGTTGTTCCAAACAAGCATTTCAAAAAGTTCATCAAAAGTTCCTAAGCCACCTGGTAGAACAATTGCAGCATCTCCTTTTTCATATAATAGCATTTTACGTGCATGCATATTTTCCGTGACAATCAATTCCGTTAATCCTTTGTGCTCGGCTTCCCACTCTAATAAAACCTTTGGAATGATGCCCACCACCTTACCTCCTTTAGCCAAACATGCATTGGCTGTGGCACCCATTAAGCCCTTATTTCCGCCCCCATAGATAAGTGTGATATTATCTTCCGCCAACCAATATCCTAAATCCATGGCTATTTGTTCAAAAGCAGGATTTTTACCCGATTTAGAACCGCAAAACAGTGTAATGGCATGAATGGGCATAAAATCCTTTTTGTGCTTTATAATATCGAATTTAGTTAAAATTAAAAGATTGTCTTTACTTTGCTTGAACTAATTTAATAACCTATGAGCGCTCCCTTATTATTCCTATTTGTAGTACTGTATTTTTTAGTCCTACTGGCTGTTGCTAAAGTAACAGGGAAAAATAGCAATAATATGTCCTTTTTTATAGGTAATAAAAATAGCAATTGGATGCTCGTGGCCTTTGGAATGATTGGAACCTCATTAAGTGGTGTCACTTTTGTAAGCGTTCCTGGGGCAGTAGGAAAAGACGGATTTCATTATTTGCAAATTACAATTGGTTATTTGATTGGCTACTTCACGATTGCCTATGTTTTATTGCCGATCTATTATAAAATGAACCTGACTTCTATTTATAACTATTTAGAACAAAGATTGGGTTTTGGCGCTTATAAAACAGGTGCCTCTTTTTTCATACTATCAAGAACATTAGGCGCTACGGCTAGATTATATTTGGTGGTAAAAATTTTACAAGTATTCATTTTAGATAATTTACATGTTCCTTTTTGGGCAACCACCCTTGTGATTCTTGCCATGATTTTATTATATACTTACGAGGGCGGTGTAAAAACAATTGTATATACCGATACCTTGCAAACATCGGGTATGCTACTAGGATTGATCATTTGCAGTATATACATTTTATCCAACCTGCACTTATCCGTTGGGGATGCACTAGTGGCTATGCAAGCGAAAGGTATTGCAACCGTGTTTAATCCAGATGTAAATGCAAAATCGTTTTTTCTAAAACAAATCATTGGAGGCGCTTTCATTACCCTTACTATGACTGGATTAGACCAAGAGATGATGCAAAAAAATATTTCTGTTAAAAACCTGAAAGATGCACAGAAAAATATGATCACCATTGGGTTCACCATGTTATTTGTGATCAGTTTGTTTTTGTTTTTAGGAGGACTACTTCATTTATATGCTGCTCAATTAAATGTAACCGCAGTGGGTGATGATTTGTTCCCCACCCTGGCCTTACAACATATGCCACCCTATTTATCTATTATTTTTATTTTAGCATTAATATCGGCCTTATTCCCAAGTGCCGACGGCGCCATTACCGCACTTACTTCTAGTTTTTGTATTGATATCGTAGGTATGCAAAGAAATACCCAATGGGATGAAGCCAAAAAGAAAAAAATTCGTCAACGAATTCATTTAGGTTTTGCTTTTCTATTTTTAATCATCGTGTTGGTATTTAAATGGATTGATAATAAAAGTATTATTGATTTATTATTAAAGATCGCTTCCTATACCTACGGTCCTTTATTAGGCTTATTTGCATTTGGTATTTTAACCAAAAGAAGCATTAAGGATAACTGGGCATTTTTACCTTGCTTTATTGCACCCCTTTTATGTTTATTACTTGACTACTTACAACCCTACTTCTTTGGCTCAGCCCCGACCAGCTTTAGAATTGGACAGGAATTGCTGATCATTAATGGCTTATTTACATTTATAGGATTGTTTTTAATTTCATCGCCAAATAGCGAAAAAAAATAGAACTTTGACTAATGGATTTTATACACCCTTTAGCCAATGAATATGCTGCGCAATATAGCAATGCAACCCCTGCTTATTTAAAGGAGGTATATGAAAGTACATTAGCAACGCATCCGCATGCCGATATGCAAAGCAGCTGGACCCAAGGGGGTTTTTTAAGCTTGATCAGCAATTTATTGCAACCCAAGTATATTTTGGAATTAGGTACCTTTTCAGGCTTTAGCGCCATGTGCTTGGCCGAAGGCTTAGTACATGGCGGTCAATTACACACCCTTGAATTAAGGGAACCCGATGGAATCAATGCACAAAATAATATCAATCATAGTCCACATAAGGATAAAATAAAAATTCATGTGGGTGATGCTGGTGAAACTTTACAAAAATTAACTGCACCTTGGGATATTGTATTTATTGACGCGGACAAAGTGAATTACGGCAAATATTACCAAATGATTTTCCCACAGGTAAAAACAAATGGGTTAATTATTGTCGATAATGTATTGTTTCATGGGGAAGTATTCAACGAATCATTGAAAGGTAAAAATGCTAAAGCCATACACGCATTTAATGAAATGATTATGTCCGACCAATTGGCAGAAACTATTTTATTAACTGTTAGAGATGGATTAAGTTTAATCAGAAAAAAATAAGCATGAAATTTAAGTTTACTATATTATTACTCCTTCCTTTTTTTTGCATTACTTTGGCTGCGCAAAAAACGGCAACACTTATTTATATTGACCAATACAAGGATATTGCCATCAAAGAAATGAAACGCACCGGAATTCCTGCATCTATTACACTGGCCCAAGGAATTGTGGAATCCAACAGCGGTGAAAGTAATTTAGCATTGAATTTTAATAATCACTTTGGTATCAAATGTAAAACTGATTGGAAAGGGGAAACTACCTATCAAGATGACGATACCAAACAAGAGTGCTTTAGGGCATATCCAAATGCCAACGCCTCTTTTATTGATCACTCCAATTTTATCAAAACAAGACCCAATTACGCACCACTTTTCCAATTAGATCCCGTAGATGATTCTGCATGGGCGATTGGTTTAAAAAAAGCAGGATATGCAACCGCAAGTGACTATGCGAATAAATTGATGAAAGTAATTGATGATTACGAATTGTCGCAATTCAATTTTCCAGAGTTAAATGATGAAAATGATACTGCAACATCAGAATCAACCGAAGTCATTGAAAAACCAACAGTTGTTACAAAAGAAGTAGTTGCAAAAAACACAACCATAGATAAAAAAGAAACTAGTGCAAATTTAGTATCGGAAGCGCCTAAAGAAGCAAGTATAGCCATCGCAGAAAAAAAGGATACTGCTATGGCAGTGAAAAAGGATACTACCATTGAAGTAAAGGTAGTAAAGGATACCGCTAGCAATTATATAAATCAAGCAAGTTTGCCTATTAGTAATATTAAAGGCATTGAACCTAGTAAAAACAATGCAACAGTTACCGAAATAAAAATGAATAGTATTGGCAAGGATACAACCGCAGTTACAAAACCAATCATCCCTATAAGCACATCCTATCCAACACCTACAAATGATACAATCACTAAAGTTATTGCAAAGAATGTATCTGTTACAAAATCGGACAGTTTAAATACTTCCAAAAAGCCAAGCAGCCTTTACCCTGATAAACCCTTTAAAATTAATCAGGTTGCAGTGATATGGGCAAAAGCTGGCGCTTCACTTTTGCAAATCGCAACCGAGCATAGTATTCCCCTATACAAGGTTTTTGTATTTAATGATTTAAAGGAATCCGATTTATTAGCACAAGACCAATTATTATTTTTAGGAAACAAAAAATCAGAAGGTGATAAAAGTTTTCATTTAGTAGTCGCTGGTGAAAGCCTTTATGATATTAGTCAAAAAGAAGGCATTCAATTAAAAAAATTAAAGGAATACAATCCTGGCATTAGCGATAATCCTGCATCAGGAACACAGCTTATATTAGTAAAACCAAAAGAGCAAAAAACAAAACTGTTACTTAAAAAATAATCAACCTACGTAGTTATTCAATTTAAAAAGATCCTCTCATATGTCTACCATCAAAATACACAACAAAGAATTTACGCCTTATATAACAGACCAGGAAATTCAGGGAAAAATTCAACTACTTGCGCAACAATTAAAAAAGGATTACGGCGATAAAAAACCATTGTTCTTATCCATTTTGAATGGGTCATTTTTATTTACCGCAGACTTATTTAAGTATATTGATTTTGAAGCAGAAGTATGTTTTGTAAAGCTGGCCTCCTATAAAGGGGTGAGTTCTACGGGCAATGTAATTACAGCAATAGGTTTGGATACCAATTTAAATGACCGACATGTAATTATTTTGGAAGACATTATTGATACAGGCAAAACGCTCCACCATTTTTTACCGCAACTACAATCACAACAACTAGCTTCTTTAAAAATAGCAGTACTTTTAAATAAAAAAGAGGCGCTTGCCTATCCCGTCAAGGTGGACTATGATTGTTTTGAAATCCCCAACAAATTTGTAGTGGGATATGGATTAGATTATGACGGCCTTGGTCGGAATTCTAAAGATATTTATCAACTTAAGGAGGACTAACAAGTACCCATAAAAAAAGGGATTATGTAATCCCTTTTTTTTTATTTTATCTAAAAGCTTCTTTTACTCTGTCATAAAAACTCTTATCCCCCTTTACAGGCTTGGGTTTGAAGTTTTCGCTGAGTTGCATTTTTTCCAATGCTTCTTTTTCATCATCACTTACGTGCTGCGGAGTCCATATGTTTACATTAATCAATTGATCTCCTTTTGCATAACCTTGTACTTCTGGAAATCCTTTGCCTTTTAATCTAAATATTTTACCACTTTGCGTTCCTGGTGGTATTTTTATTTTAGCACGGCCATCTATCGTAGGCACTTCTACACTAGTACCAAAAACTGCATCTGGAATGGTGATGTATAAATCGAAAGCTACATTTAAACCATCTCTATGTAAGGACTCATGTGGTTCTTCTTCAATCATGATGATTAAATCACCCGGGCTACCGCCACGCTCACCTGCATTCCCTTTACCTGACATACTTAATTGCATGCCATCTTGAACACCAGCCGGTATATCAATGGAGATTGTTTCTTCACCATACATACGACCTTCTCCTTTACATCCTGCACATTTTGCTGTTACTGTATTTCCTTGACCATTACAGGATGGACAAGTATTCACCGTTTGCATTTGACCTAGAAAAGTATTGGTCACACGCTTCACTTGACCAGAACCATTACAAGTGCCACAGGTTTGTACACTATTTTTATCCTTCGCACCATTACCACCACAGGTGGTACAAGTAACATGCTTTTTTACTTTTACTTGCTTATTAACGCCATTCGCTATTTCTTCAAAACTCAACTTTAATTTAATACGCAAATTGCTACCTCTTTGTCCGGTTGCTCTTGACGATCTTGACCTTGATCCGCCGCCGCCAAAAAATCCACCAAATCCTTCATCCCCAAATATGTCACCAAATTGACTAAAAATATCATTCATATCCATTCCGCCGCCGCCATAACCACCGCCCCCACCTGTGCCAGGACCAAATGCTTGATGACCAAATCGATCATACTTCGCTTTTTTATCTGCATCGCTTAATATTTCATAAGCTTCCGCAGCTTCTTTGAATTTTTCTTCGGCTTGCTTGTCTCCAGGATTTCGATCTGGATGAAATTGCATTGCCACTTTTCGATATGCTTTTTTAATTTCATCAGTGGATGCTGACTTACTAACGCCTAATATTTCGTAAAAATCTCTTTTTGACATAATGCTTTTTTTATTTGCCTACCACCACTTTAGCAAAACGAATAATTTTATCATTTAATAAATAACCTTTAGCTATTTCATCAACAATTTTTCCTTTCATCTTATCATTAGGTACAGGTACTTCTGTAATTGCTTCGTGTTTATCTACATCAAAAATTTCATTGACACTCAACATCGCAACTACTCCTTTTGCATTCAAAGTGGATCTTACTTTATTAAATACCAATTGAATACCTTCTTTTTGTAAAGCGATATCATCAGAACTATTTAATTGCTTTTCGGCACGATCACAATCATCCAACACATCCAAAAAGGAAACAATCACTTCCTTACTTGCAGTTTGAATTAATTCAATGCGCTCCTTTGCGGTACGACGTCTGAAATTTTCGAATTCAGCCATTAACCTGAGGTATTTGTCCTTTTGATCAACTAATTCCAATTTTAGGGTATCCAATTCACTTAAAACGGGTGCTTCCTCAGTCGTCGGCTCCGTTGATGGATTGGACTCATTCGTTGCCTCGTTTTCAACTGTTTTTTCCTCCATTTTGTCCGAAGCCGTGTTTATAGGTTCTTTATCTTGCATAGTGTATTATTGATACAAATATCTTCCAAAAATATTGCCAAAGCAATAAAATAGCAAAATTGACATAAAAGGGCCTAAAAATGAACAAGTTGTCACTTATTCTCTGCCTATATTTGTGCCATGACAAAGGTGTATTTAAACAAGAAAATAACCCAAAGGATCGCTTCTGGCCACCCTTGGATTTACAATAATGAAATTGACCGTATTGCTGGGACAGTGGAACCCGGGGACTTGGTCGAAGTTTATTTTTTTGATGGCCAATTGGCAGGTCGCGGATATATTAATACCAATTCCCAAATTACCATTCGCCTATTAACCCGACATAGAGAGACGATTGATGCTACCTTTTTTCATAAAAAAATTGCAACGGCTTGGGCCTACCGCCAACAGTTAGGTTATGTTGAAAATTGCAGATTGGTATTTGGAGAAGCAGATGAATTACCTGCATTAATTATTGATAAATTTAATGACTACTTTGTTTTACAAACTTTATCATTGGGTATTGAAAAATGGAAACCTGCAATTGTAGATGCGATTAAAGCTATTTTTAATCCCAAAGGAATATACGAACGAAACGATGTTCCTGTACGTGAATTAGAAGGGCTTACACAAATTAAAGGTTTTTTAAGCGACCCATTCCCTACCGAAATTACGATTAATGAAAATGGTTTACAGTTTTATGTAAATATTGAAAATGGACAAAAGACAGGATACTTTTTAGACCAACAAGACAACCGTCGTGCCATTCAAAAAATTGTTTCTGGTGCAGATGTTTTAGGTGCGTTTACTTACACAGGTACCTTTGAAATTCACGCAGCACATTATGGCGCGAAGTCAGTTTTAGGCATTGACATTTCAGAAAGTGCAGTTGCGCAAGCAAACAAAAATGCGGCTTTGAATAAGCTAGATCATATTGTTAAGTTTGAAACCATGAACGCTTTTGATGTATTAAAAACATGGGGTAAAGAAGGTCGAAAATATGATGTGGTGATGTTAGATCCACCTGCATTTACAAAAAGCAGAAATAGTATTGACAAGGCCATCACAGGATATAAAGAAATTAATTTGCGTGGAATGAAGATGATTAATAGTGGCGGATTTTTAGTCACTTCAAGTTGTACCAACCTAGTAAGTCCCGAACTATTTTTAGATACCATTGATATGGCCGCAAGAGATGCTAAAAAAAGAATTAGACAAGTGACTTATCAATCCCAATCCAGCGATCATCCTATTATATGGGGTATGGAAAACACCCACTACTTAAAGTTTTTGATTGTCGAGGTTTCCGATAGATAAATAACTAGCAAGAACTAAAAAAAGGATCTCGACTTGTCGAGATCCTTTTTTTTTATGCAATTAGCAATTAGCAATGTTTCAGTTCAATGTATTCAACACTGTTTGGATTGCCTCGAAATTAGGCAAGTCACCTGGTGTTGGACATATTTCAGCATATTGAACAACCCCTTCTTTGTCAATCACGAAAGCAGAACGCTTTGCCACGCCTTGCATTTCAAATGCTGGGAAAGTTTCATACAATACATCAAATGCTTTTGAAGCAGCTTTATTAAAATCGCTCAATAAAGAAAAATTTAATTTTTGTTCCTCTTTAAATTTACCAAGTGTAAATAAAGAATCAACTGAGATACCTAATACTTCTGCGTTGGCAGTATTATATACTCCAATGTTGTCTCTAATGCTACATAACTCAGTAGTACACACGCCTGTAAATGCTAAAGGGAAAAACAATACAACTACATTCTTTCCTTTGTAGTCTGATAATGAAGTTGCTTTTTTGTCTGTGTCAAATAATGTAAAAGCAGGAGCTGCTTGTCCGATTGAAATGCTCATTTTTATGAATTTTAATGGTTAATTATAGGTTTTTGCAAAAGTAATAAAGGGAACTTGTATTTTTATTTTATCAAGGGTCTTATTGGTGTTAAATTTTCCTTTTTCGACAAACTACTCACCGAATCCATTAATTCCTTAAACAAAATGGGGTGTTTTTCGTAATAATCAATAGTGGCATAAAAATCCTTGGCCGTGATCTTGTTTAATTGAAAAATTTGCTCATACATTTCAATGTTTTTATGCTTCCCTTTTAAAGTGGAGTCAGATAATGAAATCCGGATATAATAGTCATCCGATTTCATCAATTCCCATACCACTTTCTGCATTACGGGAAACTCCACTACTGGCTTTCCTTTGCTTGAAAAATTACAGGCTGCAAAAAATAAGAGGATGAAAAAAAATAAATACCTCATTCTAATTTTTCTTTGTACTTGTTAATATTGGTAATATCAATTGCTGATAATGTCGTAATTAATTGCTTTTTCATTGACTTATCCGCATTCCCAAAAATGCCAATGATCTCCGTAACCTTGCCTTGCATTAAAATAGGAACTGCCATGGTATTTGAGCTTGCTTCAAGTACTTCCTGCATACTCATTAAGGAATTTAAAATAGCTGCTTTGGCAACAGCAGGCTTTTCTACCAACTGATCCAATCCTTCTCTATAATAACTATACAATACACTATGTAATTTATCAAAACCACTTTGCGTAAAATTATCAATTAACAAATACCTGTTTCTTTGTCCATCATAGGATTTCCAACCAGAAATCCCGGAACCCTCGGGAGCATTGTTTACTATGTTTAAAGCTTTATTAAAATAAGGCTTGCCTCCTTGCAATGAATAAGAATCATAATCCAATCCAAGAATAACATAGATATAGTATGCCAATGTTGCCGTTAAGTTGGCAGCCAATGGATCCGATCCCTGTACCCTATTTTCATTAAACTCAATAGGCTGCGACAATTGGTATTTAAATATAAAATTTGCATCGTGCATATTGAGCAAAGGTGTCGTATACGCACTATTATATACAGGCCTGTTGGATACGATACTTAATTTGGCTTCATACACACCTAATGAAACTATGGATTCGATAGTGATATAAAAATTACAATCAATTTTTTCTTCATTGCCATAGCTTTCTGCAGTCCATTTTCTTTGATTTATAAAATCCTTTAACTGCGATTGCAATTGCACAAATGTTTTAGGATCTACCTGATTGTCCACTTTACTGCTTTGAATAGATACCGTAGCAGCCAATTCCTGAGACAGTAAAGCCCCGGAAATTAAAATAAGCACTACTATTAAAATATACTTGCGCAACATACTAAGTGGATTGGTACCCTAAAATACAAAAACGTCCTGACACAATAAAGATTCCAGGACGTTTTGATTGTTATTTTTAAGATTAACGGAAAAGATCAGTCTCTTCGTTATTTCTGTAATAGATTTTGT
>CALLKA010000173.1 GCA_938008665.1 uncultured Bacteroidota bacterium | reverse complement strand
GCAGGTAACTTATTCATATACTGTGACTAAGGATGGCTTTGCCATATAAAATTCAATCAATGTTTAAATCAATACTTAAAGCTGCAGTTTGTATCGCTCTTTTTGGATCCTGTACCAAGTCGGGATACGATGAGTCGGTGGTGTACAACAGCAATTTTAGCTCAGGGGATAAGACTGGCTTAAATGGGGCAATCATTTACCAATACAAAGGGGCGAATGTCATTGGTCGCTATAACAATGGTGGTTTTTCATTGGATCTAGCCAACCTGCCTAAGCATAAAGCCATCCAAATAGAAGTGGTGCCTTATTTTCACAATAGCTGGGATGGCAATAACAATTATGGTGGGATTGATGGTCCAGATATTTGGACGATGTATGCGGATGATCAAGAATTGGTCAATGCTACTTTTTCTAATACACCATGCAATCCATTGTATTGTATGTTTCAATCTTATCCTATTAAATACGCAATAGTCAACAATCCGCCCATGACGGATGCGGTTAAAATTTTTGAAGGGACAGAGGATAATTGTTCAGGTATCAAAACAAGTTCGATGTATCGTATCGTTAAAACGATATCACATTCAAAGAGTAGTGTGAATATTCGATTTAGAGATTTTTTAGTACAAACCAATGTGCCCAATCCTATCTGTGATGAATCATGGAGTATGGCAAGCATTGTAGTTAAAGTCATTAACACGCCTTAATTTTTTCCTTGTTTAAGATTCATTTTCCAACCATTAGTCAGTTTGCGGCATTGTTAATGCTGAACATATCCAATGCGGTATTTCAGTTATTGGTGATTCCTATCTTGATACATTATGCTACCCCAATTAAGTTGGGGGTATATTTTATTGCACTCTCTTTTGGGGTATTGGCTTCTATCTTGGTCAACTTTGGCACTTCACAAACTGCAGTGGTTGAATTGAGAAGAGCCAATAGTGAAAACGAAAAAGCGGTCATTAGTACAGAAACATTGGCCATTCGTTTTTATCCTTTATGGATTGCGGTGATTATTACATTGGCCATTGCTGCATTAACGGATAAAGGCATTTATTATATGGCAATTCTCCCGATGTTATTTGCGGAATGCATCAACCCTCAGTTTTATTTAATCGCAGATTATAAAATTAACAAGTATAGCATTTTAAATATGTTGATCAAGGCTTTGGCACTAGCGCTTATTTATACTTGTAGAAACAATGATCAATTAATTGTGATTGCCTTACTCAGTTCTAGCTTAGGCATGTTCCTTTTGAATGCACTCTTTTTTAAAATAGTATTTCCTGCAAAAAAGCTTTTTTCCATTTGGCCTGATTTTAAAAGGATCATCACTTTAACAAAAACACATGCTTTAATTGTGGGCAATGGGATCACCGTGCATTTACAACAATCTTTATTTTTATTTGCATTGCCTGCTTTTGCGAGTCCCATCTTTTTATCTGCTTACGGATTGATTGATAAATTAATTTCAAGTTGCAGGATGTTGATAAGTGCTTACAGTGCCGCGGTCATGCCTAAAGCAGCTGGAGAACATCTGCAAGGCAATGAGCAATGGCGTACATTGAAAAAACAACAAAATTCAATATTGGCTTTGGCTTGTATTGGCGCAGGTATCGTCTTATACTTTTTTCCTGCTTTCATTTTATCCTTACTCTTATTAGGCAAGTCCAATGTGGATGCCGCGTTCATGATTGAAGCAACTCGTTTATTGCAATTAATTGCTGTGGTACCTTTATTGATTGCCTTGAATGTGTTAAACGTGGCTGAATTAATATTGGATAAAAAATTCAAATCTTATTTTGGTGCCGGATTAATTGTGTTATTAATTGCAGCATTGTTTATTCTATTCCTATACCTTGGTTTACCCAATTACACTTTAGGGTATTATCCAATGATCATCGAGGGCGCTTGTTTGGTGATTTATTTTTTAATCATTCAAAGCAATCGTTCCATTGCGTAAGTCCCTTTTATTTATTTTGCTTTGCTTAGTTGTATTAACTTCTTTTGGTCAAACCACTGACACAGCGAATAAATTGCAAATTAAAATCTTGCCTATTGTCAATAAGTTGCAATATGTGGGTGATCATCCCTATGACTGGAATGATGGTGCAATGATTCCTGCTAAAGGTTGGCAACAATACTTAAATGCAGGTGTGAATCTAAAATGGAAACAGTTTGAAGTGCAAATTGCTCCTGAATTTGTCGCTGCACAAAATTTAGGTTTTGAAGGATTTAGTGCAGACATGGATCCTGTGCAATGGAAAGATTATTATCGTTTTTACAACCATATTGAGTTGCCTGAACGTTTTAGCAATCAACCTTATAATAAATTCTTTGGAGGGCAATCGTTTTTAAAATACAAGTTTAACAATACAGTGATTCAGTTTTCCACTGCCAACAAATGGTGGGGGCCTGGTTATCGCAATGCCTTGGTGCTCTCCAATAATGCAGGTGGTTTTCCGCATTTGAGTCTTGCCAATCAAAAACCAATTCAAACAAAAATTGGTGCGTTCAATTATGAATTCATTTGGGGGCAATTGCGCAATAGCAATGATCCGCCACCTTTATCCTATCTTAGTTTTAGAGGTAATAAATTGTATGCACCTAAAGAAGATCGAGTACGTGCCTTTCAAGGGATGCATATTAACTATACGCCTAAATGGTTGTCTAATTTAACTTTGGGATTAGAGCAATCCTTTGTACAATATAGTGGCGAGCTATCTGGATTAGGTGCCTACTTGCCTGTTAAAAATATAGTGCATCGTCTTCCAAACGATTTGCCTGTTCAACCCATTATTTTAACTGCATTTTATTTTAACTATCAATTACCTGCTGTGCAGGCAAGATTATATGGTGAGTTTGGATGGAACTTAAACCAAACCACTACGCGTAATTTTATTGTACAGCCTGATAAAGGATTGGCATCGGTACTTGGCTTCAGTAAAATATTCTCATCTACTAAAAGTCATTATTGGGAATTTTTAGCCGAGATGACGAACCTTCAATTACAAACGCGTGCCGAACAATTTACAACAGGGGTTCCACCTTCTTGGTATCTCGGTTCTTATGTACGTCAGGGCTATACACACAATGGTCAATTAGTAGGCGCAGGTATTGGACCTGGTGCCACTTCTCAAACCATTGAACTCAATTGGCGTAGAGCAAAAAACAGAATTGGATTGAGTGCAGAACGCAGATTGCATAACAATGATTTTTATGTGTACTCCTTTACCAACTCAGGTGATTACAGAAGATGGTATGTTGATTTTGCCACCACGTTAAAAATAGATTGGTCTTTAGGCCACTGGGATATTGGCCCACGCTTAAGTTATATCCAAACGAATAATTACAATTGGTGGTTGTTTCAGCCACAAGAAATATATTTTGTTCCTGGCAAAGACAAGCAGCAATTTATTGGTCAACTTAATTTTACCTATCATTTATAATGCCTAAGCAGTTAGCCATCGTTTTAGTCAACTGGAACAGTTTTGAATTGACCAAGGACACTTTGGAGTCGCTTCAACAAACCACTTTTACCAATTATGATTGTATTGTGGTGGATAATGGATCCCATGACGGTTCGGGCGATGCATTAAAAAATAGTTTTCCTGAAATTATTTTAATTAAGTCCCCTACAAACAATGGTTTCACAGGCGGTAATAATCTAGGAATGGAGTATGCTTTAAGCAATGGCTATGAATACATCATGATGTTAAACAATGATGTGGAAGTGGAGCCTGGTTTTTTAGAACCACTTGTTCAAAAATTAAATAACCATCCTTCTATTGGTGCTGTGCAACCACTTATTTATTTTCACCACGACAAAAATTTAATTTGGAATGCGGGTAGTAAATATGTAGCATGGATTGGTTTGCCGCTTACTTTATTGTATTATCGAAAAGACCCAAATCATGCACAAACTAAAATTCAAAAATCGGTGGATTGGATTACGGGTTGTGCGTTTATGATGCGCAGTTCGGTTTTAAAAAAAGTAGGCACTTTAAAGGAAAAATATTTTATTTATTACGAGGATGTAGATTTATCTTTTCGTATAAAAGCAGCGGGTTATGAATTGGCTTATGAACCAAGTTCGGTTATTTACCATATCGCCGGCCAGTCACATAAATCCAAAACAAAAGGGAAGGAGGGTTTCTTAAATCCTAAAGTCCATTATTTAAATGGACGTAACCGGATTTGGTTTTTAAAAGCCCATACCCCCATTTGGGCTATTCCAACTACTTTTTTGTATCAATTTTTCTATTATTCACTAGTATCTTTCTACTTTATAATTCGTTTTAGATTTAATAAACTAAAAGCTTGGTTTAAAGGCATTAAAGAAGGTATCTTTGAGGCAGTTTAAACCTATTTGTTGAGTTCAAATATATATGCATTGAAAAAAATTATTATAACAGGGGTGGCATGCATCAACACATAAAAAGCACCCATGGCTACATACTCTGTCTGTATATTCCACACCCCTGGTCAGCTGTCATAAGGTAAAGTGTC